>NZ_CALIJF010000332.1 GCF_938018035.1 uncultured Campylobacter sp.
TAATATCGTACAGATCCTGCCCTTGCTTCATTAAATTTAGATCAAAATCAGGCTTGATATCAAAAAATTCAAGTACCTGATCGAGCATCTGCCTGTGCTGCGCCGTGACGCAAACCTTTACCTCAAATTCCGAGTGCTTTTGAAATTCCTTTATCAACAGAGCTATCTTAATGGCCTCCGGGCGCGTCCCAAATACTATCAAAATTTTTATTTTCGTCATAAACTCCCCTAAATATTAGTTTTTGCCCAAAGTCTATATAGTACATATTAAAATTATTCTTTTTTCCTTTTATACACGTCTATTAGTTTACCGCGCTCTACCAGCTCATATTTATCGCGAACATCATCAAAAAGATTTAGTAATATTTTTAATTGTATAATCCGTCGCATAACATCGTTTGGTAGCCATTGATTATTATAAACATCGAAAAAACGTCTCTCTTTTAGCTCTTTATAATATACATTAAAAATGTCAGTATCAACATATAAGATATCGGCTTTGGAATTTATGAGATCTAAAACTTCATTGTATTCATCATCTGTGACTATAAAGGATTTTAATTCAAAATACTTTAACCCACTATATTTTTTACTAAAGAATTGTAACATATTGTCATATTTGGATATCATATATAACTCATTTGAATTTTTAGAGTACTTGTTTATAAGTCTTAAAGCATCATCAAAGCGCTCAAATGAATAGGTAGTAATAATACCACCTGCTCTTTCATGATTCCATTTATAATTTCTATGTGTGGCAAAAATATTTTCATATAGTGTCATTTGGGATATATATTCATAGCAGTATTTGGCATAAGCAAATATGAGTATAGGCGCTATTATGATATATAAAATATTTCTAATTCTTTTAACTATGAAATGAAACAATATCAGCATGGGTAGTGCAATAATAGCAAAATTTATATTATCAAAATTTCCTTTCCATACAAAAAAAACACATAAAAATTCAGTATATAAAAGTAAAAATATATAACTTAAAAGATAATTCGATCTTTTTAGCTCCACATAAAACCATATAAGCCCGAGCCAAAGCAGAGATATAGCAAATAATAATAGCATGTAAATTGACATACTGATAGGGAGAGAATAAAAGCCATCTAAAAAGTATTTCGTAGATGGATTATCCATGAGTGGATATTTTATACAAGCAATTATACTAAATAATATAAAAATTATAAAGATCCAAAGTTCTTTTAGATTAACCCTTCTGCGCTCGATAAATTCTAATACATATTTTATTATAAAAGTACCAACTATAGATAAAAATAGGAATAGTCCAAAATCCTTTACTAAAAGTATAGATAAAATCCCCGATGTAAAAACTATAGCTATGTAACACGTTCTTGATTCTTTAAATTTCATAGACCAAAAAAGCATTAATGCTATTAAAAGATCAAAGAAATGCCTAATATAGACATGTGTTGGAGCAAAATGATAAGAATGAAACCCTATGCTAAAAAAATATATGCTAAAGAGAATTATAAAAATAAATCTAATAAAATAATTTTTAGTAAATAAAATTATAAATGCTATAGAAATAATATAATATGTTAAATTAATTATATTCTTTGCCTTGTCAAAATTCTCTACGTTTATACCTCCCAAGCTCTGCATAATAAATTTTACCGTGTAGGCACTCAAAAATCCATACTGAGAAAAAATCTCAGATTTATTTCGGCCTAGGTCCAGCTCATTTACGGCATTCAACATAAAGGGGGCTTCATGCCAAAAATAACGATTTATAAGTTGTGTCTGCTGTTCATAAAGATTATCTGCGATAAAATTAACTTTTTCCTGCAGTTTGTCCAGAGAGTCTGCCCAAAATAAAGGATACGCATCCCAAGCACCAGTATCTTGGTCTTTTACTCTATCGTTATAATTCATCAAAGTATTAACTATAGCATTGGCGGAACTATTACTGCTAGGATTTATTAAGGCGTCAAACATAGTTATATTATAGTCTCTATTATATAGAGTAGCAAATTGCGAATTATGAGCATCGCCATGAATTACACTATATTTACAACCGCTAGATATAGATTTACATTTTGAAACTATATCGTTATAAGAATTATACTGATACATAGATGATTTTAGAGGTTCAAAAATTAAATTCTGTTTTATATATTCACTATTTTTAACAAATTTGTCACACACTAGTGTCTCTTCGTCTATATTTTTAAATTCATTAATTAATTTAAAATCTGTAAAAATTCCATATGCAAAAAATATAGCTTGTGCTACAACTAATAATACAACAAATGAATTGATTAAATATTTTATAACATTATTCATCACTTCCTCCAGATTTATATCTTATGAACCAAAGCAGAATAGTAAATACTGTCGATGTAATAAATATATAAAATAAATAAAAAAATAAAACATTATTGCTTTTTGCTAAAAACGATAAACCATAGTCGTTATAAGCATACTTATGGCTACTAAATTTCTCTGCCGGAAAGAGAAATAAATAAATTAGAGCATTTATTAAAATATAATAGACGAATATCTTTATTAAAGTAATTCTCTTCACTATTTGACCCTTTCATATATATTTATCGAATTTAGTCTCCCTGATCTATCGATCGGCATAACTCCTATTTGAGGAAAGATGGCAAAAACATACTTTATCGGCCCCTCAATAACAATAACATCGCCAATACTTATACTTTGCGATACATCATCCAAATCATCGCTGCTATATATATTTGCACCATCTCGTTTTACATTCTCTAAAATTATTCCATTCGCATCAAGCCAAGTTTTTAATTTTTTATAATTTTCACCGATCAAAGCACTATTTTGTATTATTACTTCCATTTTGATAGCTCCATTTTGATACTTTGGAGCGTATTCTAAATAACTAGGCACTACAAAAGATCTAATAAATTTATATTTGCCTTCTTTAACCCACTCATTCATAGTTTTATGAAATTCTTCTTGCATAAAATGATCTTTTTGTAAAAATCTCTTGTGAACCTCAAATGCTAAAGCAGAATATTGATACAATACCACGTTATCGCTCGGATTATTTATAAAATCTTTGTATTCTTTATTTGCCAGCTTTGTAGGCACTACATCAAACCACTGCGTCATCAATTTATATGGTGGAATTTTATTGTTTAATAGATACATTATAGGAAAGTTAAAAAAGTAAAAATCTTTATCAGACTTGGATTTTTTACCGACATATTCATGAAAAAAATCTAAAATTTCAGAAATTTTCTTATCCATTTTTATACCCTTTAATTGTGGATAAGAAGCCTCACTATCTGCCCGAAATATACTTGGTTGATAATTCTCTAACCAATTATATGGATTTAATAGCTTACTATAAAATATTAAAGTCATTATAAAAAGCATCCAGAATAAAAATATCGCCCTTACAAAATTTCTTAAATTTTGATTTAATATATATGCAAAGGCAAAGCTCAGGCAAAGCAATATAGTATTCATGTCTAGCGCATACGAAGTTAAGGTACCACTATATACTATGGCCGTAATGGCTAGCGTCATAAATTTATATTCTTTAGATTTATAAATTTTAGCATTTTTAATAATAAATACCATGGTAATTATAAACAGTATTATAGATATAGAAAAGCCGATATAGATATGCTTGCTAGTAAAATGAATTATAAAATATCCAAGCACTATAAAAATTGCACCCACCATTGCGAATCTTATAGGACTAGCAACATCATGCATTATTTTCATCATAATTTTATCATATATACAACAAATACAATCAAAGTATCTTTTTAATACTAGTATAAAAATAAATATAGTAAATGCCACAATTAAATTCTTAAATAATAATAGCTCAAAAATAAACCTCGTCGCTATCGTCCATAGACTTCCTTTTGAATCATTATCTGTTATTGATGAAGGATCAAAAGGCATTATGAAATTTATGGATGCAAAGAATATAGCAGTAAAGAGCAGTAAAAATCCTATTCTTTTAAAATAATCTTTTACGCTACTGGATACAAAAGCATAAGATACAAAAAGACTAGCGAAAAGAACTAATCCCACATTTTGCTTTATGAAAAAAAGCAGGACTAAAAATAAAATTCCAAGTATTTGATATATGGTACCTTTTTTAGAATTCTCATTCTTTATGGATTTTACTAGAAATAATAAAGTAGAAAATTCTATAATGAAAACGTAGGTATGATAGTCTTTGGCAATATACGTCTCCATACCAAACCATAAAAAGCTAGCGAATGTAGCTCCCAAAATACTACTTACTTTAGAAAAAAACTCTCTCAAAACCAAATATAATAAGATTACCTGTATCATTGCAGCCACTACACCGATGCAGGCAAAAGCAAAGAAATTTATTCCAAATATTTTTTGATAGAAGGCGTTTATATATACAAATAACGGAGTCCATGCTAGATAAAAATCTTTATTGATCACTTCTCCTCTATTTACTAAATAAGCATAGGTTTCCCACCAGCCTTCTTGGAGTGAGAAGTAATGGTTAAAGATGAGGAGATGTAGGATTAAAACCGCTATAAAAGATAAAGCTATTATAAATTTTTCTAGACGTATATCATTCATAGTTAATTTGCTCGTCTTTCATAAATATTTATCGTATTAAAAAATGTAGATTCAATAGGTGCCACTCCCAATTGCGGAAATATCCTACTTAAATCAGCTACGCTTCCGTCCATTTGCAATATATCACCATTTTGCATCAAATCTTGCTTATTCTCATCTAAATGTTTAGAATTTTGATCATCAGCTTTCACTTCTTCATGCTTAACATATGTAAGTGTTATACCGTTCTCTTTAAGCCAGTTCGTAAACTCATCGCGACTCATACCAAAAAAATTATCATTCTGAAGTATAATTAATAAATTCTTAAGTATATGATTTTTCTCTTCTTCCAAAGAGGCGTCGTCATACGGCACTATAATAGATCCTATAAATTTATATTTTCCTTCTTTTACCCATTTGTTCATTATTTCATAAAAATCAGCCTGTTTAAAAAAACTTTTACCTTGAAAACGTTTATGTGCCAAAGAAAAGTAAGTTTGGTATTGATACATTACAATGTTTCGCGTAGGTGACTTTATAAATTCATTATACTCTTCTTCTATGGCTTTAGATGATGATACATCAAACCAATGTGTTACTAGCCTATATGGTGGAATTTTATCATTTAATAGATACATTATAGGCAAATTAAAAAAGTAGAAATCATCTTTGGATTTTGATTTTTGATTAACATAAATCATAAAATAATTATAAATATTTGCAGTCCTTTCATCCATATAGATGCCTTTAAGTTGCGGATAAGTACTTTGAGTTCTAGCATTAAATACATTAGTTTGATAGTTATAATTCCATTGATATGGTGTATATAAAGTAGATTCAAAGTTATAATATATAGAAATTAATAAGGCGCACACTAATATATTTTTAATATGTTTAATTCTTGTATAATTTATTATAAAAGCACATAAAAAGGCTATGCAAATCATGTTTGAATTAGCCGTAAACAAATCTGCAAAGGTCCCTGCATACGAAATAGCCGTCATCGATAAAGCTATAAATATGTATTTTTGTGAATTGTAGAATCGATTATTTTTTATAAAAAAAGCATACATAAGAAAGGGAATTAAACCTATTGCGGCTGATATAAAACGATACATTGAAATTCCGAAGTTATTAATAATATAAATAAAGCCATAAATTGGAAATATATAAATTAAAATAAGAATAAATATGCGAAATTCTTTGGTAGTAACAGATATAATTTTTAATAAAAATTTTTTATAAAAATCCTTTATATAGTCTCTAAGGTAAAAAAGGATTAGAATGATACAAAAGACATAAAATCCATTTAATAAAGTCTCAAAATTTACATTATTTGTCCAAAACCTCGTCGCTATCGTCCATAGACTTCCTTTTGAATCATTATCTGTTATTGATGAAGGATCAAAAGGCATTATGAAATTTATGGATGCAAAGAATATAGCAGTAAAGAGCAGTAAAAATCCTATTCTTTTAAAATAATCTTTTACGCTACTGGATACAAAAGCATAAGATACAAAAAGACTAGCGAAAAGAACTAATCCCACATTTTGCTTTATGAAAAAAAGCAGGACTAAAAATAAAATTCCAAGTATTTGATATATGGTACCTTTTTTAGAATTCTCATTCTTTATGGATTTTACTAGAAATAATAAAGTAGAAAATTCTATAATGAAAACGTAGGTATGATAGTCTTTGGCAATATACGTCTCCATACCAAACCATAAAAAGCTAGCGAATGTAGCTCCCAAAATACTACTTACTTTAGAAAAAAACTCTCTCAAAACCAAATATAATAAGATTACCTGTATCATTGCAGCCACTACACCGATGCAGGCAAAAGCAAAGAAATTTATTCCAAATATTTTTTGATAGAAGGCGTTTATATATACAAATAACGGAGTCCATGCTAGATAAAAATCTTTATTGATCACTTCTCCTCTATTTACTAAATAAGCATAGGTTTCCCACCAGCCTTCTTGGAGTGAGAAGTAATGGTTAAATATCAGTAAATGTAATGCAAGCGTTATACAAAAGCAAAAAGCAACCATTAAATTTTCTAAAATTTTAGTGTTAAACATATCTACCTCAAATCATTTAAAATTATTTTCGCGCTCTCGTCGAAAATTTTACCTCTCAAATGCGCTTTGCAAAATTCCACGATGAGGCCGTGAAATAGCGCATACACGCCGTTTTCGTTCTCCAGCTTCTCTGCTTTTGCCGCCGCATCGCAGGGAGAGTTGGCGGAATTTACAAACTCATAGATCCGCTCAAATTCCAGCTCGCCGAGCCATGCGCTAAGCTCGTCGTAGCTTTCAAACTCATAACCTAAAGCCCCAAGTAGCCGCGCCGAGTAGCTGTCCGCAACCATCACCGCGCGCTCGCACGCATAGCACAAGATCGCATCGCAGCTCTCTGCGCCGATCCCTTTGCGCGCTAGCAGCCACTCGCGGCTAACGCCCGATTTAAAGCTCTCAAAATCCCCAAAATCCGCGATTATCGCTTTGCAAAGCAAGCTCAAGCGTCTCGCTTTTTGATTATAAAATCCGCTCACTTTAATGATCTCCGCAAGCTCTGCTTCATCTAGCCCGGCAATCCCCTCTAAGCTCAAAAGCCCCTTGCTACGCAGATTTTGTAGTGCCGCATCGGCATTGCGCCACGCCGTATTTTGGATCAAAATCGCCCCCACGACCACCTCAAAGCCTCCAAACCCTGGCCACCAGCGAAAATCCTTGATTTTCACGGCGCGAAAAAGCGCGATAAAAAGCTCGGTCGCGCTCATCTGCCGTCTCCAAGGACGCTGGGGGCATCAAATTTCGGCTCTATAATCCGTACCTCGCCGCATCTTGCGACAAGCGATGCATACGCCGAAATAATTTTTAAATTTCGCTTAAAGAGTGCCGTACAACGCATAAAAATTTGAAATTTATGCGTTGCAAAAACAGACGCAAATGGGGTTTGTTCTTGCAAGACACCTGCGATGAGAAGGAATCTCGACGCATCGCTAGGCTTAAATTTAACGATCGTCGCGCACGTAGCGGCAACTTTAAATTTTAGTGCAGCCGCTGCCCTGCCTCGCTCCAGAAGCCGCTTTACGCCGCAACTAAGCTCGCTTACGACATTTTGAAATCCTCGCGCCGTATTCATCTGTCGCCGCCTTTTAAATTTGCAAAAAATTCCTCGCCAAAGCTCAAGAAAAACTGCTTTGCCGCGCGGCCGCTGCGACTTGCACGAAGCATCGCAAACTCTCTCGCCTTTGCGTGCAGCGCTTCTAAATTTGCAGTAAAGCTCAAGCGAAATTCCGCCGCACTCATACCTTGCGCAGCCGCAAAATAGGCATCTACGATCCCCAAATACTCCCGCATGCTCCCACCGTAAAAGCTTAGCTGCAGCCCGAAGCGCTCGCTCAGGCTAATACGCTCGTTCGCCGCGTCGCTTAGGTGCAACTCGCCGCAGCTTATCTGCGCGGCGTCGTTATCGCTTGTGCATTCGCCTACGATATGGCGGCGGTTGGACGTCGCATACATCAGCACATTGCGCGGCGCGCACTCTAAGGATCCTTCTAGTAGCGGCTTAAGGTGCTTGTAGCCGCTCTCGCCGAGATCAAAGCTCAAATCATCGCAAAAGATGATAAATTTAAAGCTCGCTTCGCGGATCGCGTCGATTATATCCACGAGATAGCCCAGATCGTCCCTGCCGATCTCGATGATCTTAAGGCCTTGCGAGATAAATTTAGAAAAAACCGCCTTTGCAAGGCTTGATTTGCCGCAGCCACTCTCGCCCCACAAAAGCGCGTGGTTAGCGCTGCAGCCGCGCAGGAAGGCGTCAGTGTTTTTTATAAGAGCCGATTTTTGGCTCTCTAGCCCCACGAGCGCGTCAAGATCGGTAAAATCGATGTCACGGACGATCTTTAGCGCCTTTTTATTCGCGCGAAAGACGGCGACCTGTACCGTGCGCCAATCAATCGCGTTAAAATCGCTGAAATAAATTTGCTCGCCGGCGCCGCTCTGCACGCTTCTTAGGACGGCTTGCGGCGCTAAATTTAAACCGCTCGCCGCGTTTAAATTTAACTCTCCGCTTCTACTTTTGCTCGCGCTTTTTTTGATATTTTCATCGCAAGTTCGCATTTTTTAGCTCCCTTCGCAGATAGATTAAAATTTCGTTTATCACGTCGTCATCGTCACGCGTCTGTGCCTTTAATCGCACCTTATCGCCGTTTGCAAGGGTGATCAAGATATTTTCGTCCATGCTCGAAATCACGCGCAAGCCAAGCTTCGTAGCCAAAACCTTAATCATCATCACGTCGATGAATTGCTTAGTGTAAATGTCCGCGCGCCCGAAGCGATCCTCGATCTCGCCAAAAATTTCAAGCACTTCGCTCGCCTCTGCGCACTTGCTAAGCCGCCTGTAAAGATCCAGGCGCAGGCGATCCTCTCTGATAAATTCCGAGTTCAAAAAGGCGTTTACCGAAATTTTAAGCTCTACGCTCGCAGCGGCGCTCTTTCTGCTTAGCAGCTTGCCGATCTCCTCTTCGAGCATCTTTAGATAAAGCGAGTAGCCGATCGCTTCGATATGCCCGCTCTGCGCCTCTCCGAGCAGGTTTCCGCCGCCGCGAATCTCCAGATCGTGATACGCCAGCACCGAGCCGCTGCCCAAAAATGAGTTGCTCTCAAGCGCTACGAGCCGTTTTAGCGCGTCCTGCGCAAGGGCAGTTTTATCCTCGATCAAAAAGTAGCAAAAGCCCTGTTTGTTGCTACGCCCGACGCGACCGCGCAGCTGGTGCAGATCGGCGATACCGAATTTACCCGCGTTTTCGACGATGATCGTATTCACGCGCGGCATGTGGATGCCGCTTTCTACGATGCTAGTGCAAAGTAGCAGATCGTATCCGCCCGCTACAAATTTTAAAATTTCATCCTCCGTCGTCTTGGCGTCGATCTTGGAGTGCAAAATTAGAATTTTAAGGTTCGGCAAAATTTCAAGCAGCTTCTTTTTGGCGCTTTGCATCGTCGCGATGTGGTTGTGGACGTAAAAGATCTGCCCGCCGCGTCGCAGCTCGCGCGAGATCGCCTCTTTTATGATCTTTTCGTCCCACTGCTTGACGAAGGTGCGCACGTCCAGGCGGTCCTGCGGCGGACTAAGCAGCGTGGAGTAGCTTTTAATAGAGCTTAGCGCCATATTTAGGCTGCGCGGTATCGGTGTGGCGGACATACTAAGCAGGTGCGAAGCGGCACTTTTCTCTTTGAGCCGCTCCTTTTGCTTAACGCCGAATTTATGCTCCTCATCGATGATTATGAGCCCTAAATTTGCGGGGTTTAAATTTAAAAGCGAGTGCGTGCCGACCACGACGATCGCCTCGCCGCTTTGCAGGCGCTTTAAAATTTCACTCTTTTGCCTCGCGCTGCTGAAGCGATCAAGCTTGAAAACAGGAATTTCAAACTCCCTAAAGCGCTCGCTAAGCGTGGCGTAATGCTGCGAGCTAAGTAGCGTCGTAGGCACGAAGAACAGCACCGAATGGCCGCTGCGGATGCAGGCAAAGATCGCATTCATCGCAACCTCGGTCTTTCCAAAGCCCACGTCTCCGCTAAGCAGACGATCCATCACCTTGCCGCTTTGCAGATCCTCTAAAATCGCGCCCACCGCCTTTTGCTGATCGCTCGTGTAGCTAAAGCCGCTTGCGCTTAAAAATTTCGCATAATCCGCGCTTTCGTTTTTAATGACGAGCCCTCGCACCAGCTCGCGCTTTGCCGCCAGCGCGATGATCTTTGAAGCGATCGCGAAGAGCTTTTCGCGCACTCGCTCCTTAATTTTTGAAAAGCTCGCCCTGCCCAGATGATCCAAGCTCACCGCGCCGCCGCTTGCGACGTAGCGATCGATCTTATTTAGATACTCTACCGGCAGCAGCAGCTTGTCGCCGCCCTCGTAGAGCAGGGATACGAACTCCTTGCTGCGCCCCATCACCTCGATGAGCTCAAGCCCGTTAAATTTAGCGATACCGTGATCTTCGTGCACGACAAAATCACCCACGTTCAGCTCATCCAGAGCCAGGCTTGATCTTCTTACGCGCTTTTTAGGCGCCGCTTTATTTAACGAAAGGATGATACGCTCGGCGCTTATTAAATTTACGACGAAATCCTCGCGTAAAATTTCGATATTGCTAAATCCGCCAAGATCAAACGGCGCGAGCAGCGCGTCGTTTCGCGCGATCAGCGTGATAGCATCGCTGCGGTGAAATTCAAAAAATTCCTGCGACGGCGTCACGGTGAGGTCTTTAAATTTACGCGCCGCGGGCAGCACCTCGATCGCGTCTAAAAAATCCAAATTGCGCTCGGAAAAAATTTCATCCTTTTTGATCTCGCGCAACAAGATGCAATCAAACGCCTCCGTGTAATCGACGAAACCCTCGATAAACCAAAACCCGAGCGAGCCCAGATCGCGCGCTAACGCGTCGCTGTCCGCGCGCGATATCTTTTCGCTCACGCTCTCAAACTCGTCCTCGCTTAAATTTGCCAAAAACGGCGCTATCTCTGCTTGAGAAAGCTCATCTTTTTCGCTTTTTTGCGTAGCGACGTCAAAGCGCCTGATGCTCTCGACCGTCTCGCCGTCGAGCAGAATTCTAACCGCGCTTTCGCTCCCTACCGAAAAAATATCGATGATTTCGCCACGGAAGCTCACCTCGCCCATGCTTTCAACGATGTCGCGCACGTCGTATCCCAGGCGTAAAATTTCCTCTTTCAACTCGCTTAAGTTTAACTCACCCCCCAATTTTATATTTAGCGGGCGCAGATGGCTTGCTGCGGGGAGTTTGTTTAGGATCGTGCGGACGGGCGAGATTAAAATTTTTTTGCCGCTTACTTTGTAAAACGCGCTAAGAGCGGTGCTGATGCCCGCTAGCTCGCCCATATAGCTGCGCAGATCCTCGCCGAAGCTAGCTCTAAAATCGGGCAGGCAAAAGGCCGCGTAGCCCATAAATTTAAGCACCTGCTCGCACGCCGCGGCTTCCTTTTCATCCTCGCAGATCAAAATCTCTTTTTGGTTTTGCAAAAAGTATTCGTAAACCTCGGCTTGCATTATTTAAACCTTTCGATCTGGTGCTGCACGACGTTTGCGATCTCCTGCCACGATACGTTAGGCTCCAAGGTTGAGATATTTTTAAAATTCTGCGCGTTCCAGCTCATAAAATTTGCAGGATCGACGCTTTGAGCCAAAAACCTAACTTCGTAATGCAAGTGCGGACCGGTGCTGTAGCCGGTGTTGCCGCTATAGCCGATGAGATCGCCTTTTTTAACCCAAGAGCCAGGCGTTACGACTGCGGAGCTAAGGTGGCCGTAGCGGGTTTCAAAGCCATAATTGTGCGATAAAATCACTAAAATTCCATATCCGCTACCGCTGCCGCCTGCAAACTGCACGAAGCCCTCTGCCGTCGCAAACACCGGAGTGCCCTCGCTTGCTCGCAAGTCGATGCCGTGGTGCATCCTCATAACGCCACTGATCGGATGAGTGCGCATCCCAAAAGGGCTAGTTACGCCGCGATACTGCATCGGAAGTCCATTAGGCACAGCGCTAAGAATCGCGCTCGCCGTTTTTTCGCTAGCTGCGATGTGCGTGCCGGAGCCCTTTTTACGCTCCTTTTTCATCTCATTCATCGCAAGCATTACCTGGATATCACTATCCAGCCCGCCTCCGTCGTCCTCGCGTCCGTCCAGCTTGGCAAGCACCTCCTCGTTTTTGCCCTCAAGCGCGATATTTTGCTCTTTTAGCGCGAGATTTTCGGCGTATAGGGTTTTGTTTAGCTCCTTTAAATTTGAGCGGTCGCTCGCGAGTTTAAAGATCGCAAAAAACAAAACGAGCAGAAAAATTACGAAAAACGCGGATAAAATTTTAAGTTGAAATCTAAAATTTTCGCCAAAATACAGCGTCTTGGTGCCAAAATGATCGCTTAGAGTGAGTTTAGTTTTAGCCACGGCGCGCCTCAAGCCATAAAATGAAATTTTCTACCAAATGAAACGAGCCGAAAACCAAATACTCCTCGTCCGCTCTAAGCTCGCCGCGAAACGGCGAATGCGGAATTTTAAGCGCGTCAAGCGCACGGGTTATCGCCTCTGCTGCCATTTCGCGATCCGCAACCTCGTAGTTAAAGATCTCCACGCGCTTCACCACGGGTGCTAAAGCTTGCAGCACCGCAGCCACGTCCTTATCGGCAAAAGCGTTGTAAATTAACACGATCTTTCTGCCCCCGTAGATTTCGGTAATTTCGCGGGCTACTTGCTGTGCCGCAAGCTCGTTGTGCCCGACGTCCACGCGTAAATTTGGCGCCAAAACTTCCATCCTGCCGCGTAAATTTAGAGGCGGCAGCTGTGAAATTTCAAATTTCAAATTTAAAAATTTCATCGCGGCAAGCGCTAGAGCTAAATTTGAAATTTGAAATTTAGGCAGATTATTGCACGCACAAAACTCTGCGATCTGCGCTCGCTGCGACGCGTCTAAAAAATCGCTAGCAAAACCTAGCCGAGTGCCCTTTTGCTCTGCGATCTGCTGCGCGATACGAAGCGGAACCTCGCTCATCTCATCGCTTAAAATCGCTTCCTTATCCATCGTAATGAGCTTGGTGTGGGCGATCTGCTCTAGATTTTGTCCTAGCATGCCCAAATGATCGGTGCCGATCGGTGTAAAAAGCGACAGCATGCGCCCAAAGCTCGATGTAGCGTCAAACTCGCCGCCCATCCCGGCCTCGATCACGCAGTAATCGCAATCCCTAAAAAGCACTGCCGCCGCAAGAGTGAGATACTCGAAATACGACAGGCTATCTTTAAACTCCGCGGGCAAGCTCTCTTGCAAAAACTCATGCGCGAAATCAAGCTCCTCATCCGTAGCATCGCGCCCTAGCGAAATGGGAGGCGAGCTTTGAGCGGATTTAAAATTTGATCTTAGCGGAGATTTAAAATTTTGCTCCGGCGAGAAATTGAAATTTTGCTCAGACGGCAATTTAAGATCTTGCGAATTCCATAAATTTTGTGTAGAAGCAGAATTTTGCGTATCGATCGAATTTCGCGCGATAAAATTCTGCTCGCTACAAAAATTTTGCGTGGTATAAACGGAGTTCTGCAGGGCGGAATTCTGCTTGCTATGTGAATTCTGAGTGACGGAATTTTGCAAATTAGAAATAGAAATTTGAGAGGCGGAATTTTCTATGTTCGCAAAATTTTGCATCTTTGCGGAATTTTGTTTTTCTGTAAAATTTGACGCCGAAGCGGAATTTTGCTCGTTTTTAAAATTTGAAGCGTCGGAATTCAACGCAGAAACGGGACCTTGCGCGATCCGTCCGCCTAGATAGATGCGCTCGTTGAGCTTAAAAACGTGCGGGCTAGTGTAGTGCCCGACGCTAAAGCCCGCTGCGGCGATCGCGTTAGCCAAAAACCGCCCGGTGCTGCCCTTGCCGTTGGTGCCGATGATCTGAATGACATTTCTGAGCGGAATTTTATCTTTAATGGCGGCATACGCCCGCGGGAAGCGCTCATAGTCGATTTTTTTGTAATAAATCGGGCGATTTTGCAAAAATTCTTTAATGCTGCGCCCGCTCAAGTCTGAATCCCCTAATCGCAAGCGCCGAAATAAACTCGTCAAACGCCTGCGCGGAGGCATTTTCGATCGCCTTGTAGCGGTCCTTATCGCTAATGATCGAGCTCGTATCGTAGCTATTTTTGACTAGGCGGCTAACTTTAAAATCGTAATCGCCCACGCAATCCTTGCTGAAAACCTCTCCGTTTTTAAGCTTGGTGCTAAAATTTACGATGAGATTTGCGCGGTAGCTAGTGACGTAGCCGAACTGATCGTATGAAAGCTCGCTAAAGCTTAGGCTTTTTATGCTCGCTACTACAATCGTCTGCGCCGAGTTTTTATCCGAAAGGCTCATCCCTAGGCGCTGGACTATACCCTGTCTGATCGCATCTTTGATAGCGACGGTGTTTTGCGGATCAGTTTTGCTCATCATCACGTCTACAAATACGCTTCCACTCATCGTCTCTTTCGCGATCCTCGAAACGGGCTTGTAGCCGCAGCCGATTAAAAAAATCAAACAAAAAACGGTTAAAACTCTTCTCATCTTCGCCTACTTTATCACCAAATTTACAAGCTTGTTTTTGACGTAAATTTCTTTTACGATGCTCTTGCCCTCTAACCATTTGGCGCAATTCTGCTTTGCAAGGCTTAAAATTTCGCCCTCGCTTAGGTTCGCACCCGCTTCAAACTCGGCACGCTTTTTGCCGTTAATCGTGACGGCAAGCTTGATCGTATCGCTCTCAAAGACCTCTTCGCAAACTCGCAGCTCGCCGAAATTCCGCCTCTTAAACAGCTTCTCGCTAAGCTCGGCGCAGATGTGCGGCACGATAGGCTCGAGCAGGTTTAAGATCACGAAATAGCCCTCGGTAAATACGTCTTTGTTGCTCTGCGCATTTAGCGCATTTAGCGCCTCCATACACGCGGCGATTAGGGTATTGAAAGCAAAGCTGCTCTCATAAACCTGTTGCGATTTCTTAAGCGCCTCATAAACTTTAAGGCGGGCATATTTTTCCTCTTTATTTAAAGCGGCGTGGTCGATCTGCGGAATTTTATCCGTAGCATAAGCATTTTCGGCGCGATCGTATAGGCGACTAAGAAATTTATACGCGCCCTCTACCGCGCTGTCGTTCCACTCAAGCTCTTTTTGAGGAGGCGCGGCAAAAAGTATAAAAAGTCTCGCCGTATCGGCACCGTAGGTCTCAATAATGTCATCGGGATCGACGGTATTGCCCTTGCTTTTACTCATCTTTGCGCCATCTTTTAGCACCATGCCCTGAGTTAGCAGCCGCTCAAACGGCTCACTATCGCGCAGATAGCCTATGTCGCGAAGAGCCTTTTGGAAAAATCTCGCGTAAAGTAGGTGCAAAATCGCGTGCTCGATGCCGCCGATATATTGATCAACGTTCATCCAGTAGTTCACGCTTTGCTCGTCAAACGCCCGCTGCTGCCATGTCCGTTCGTCGCTTGCGTAGCGCGCGAAATACCACGAGCTTTCAAAAAATGTATCGAGCGTGTCGGTCTCGCGCATCGCGTCGCCACCGCATTTAGGGCATTTGCAAAACTTCCAGCTAGGATGCGTATCCAGCGGATTGCCATTTCCGGTAATCTTAATATCCTGCGGAAGCTCTACGGGCAGATTTGAAATTTCCTCGCTTACCAGCCCGCATTTTGGGCAGTGGATCATCGGAATCGGCGCGCCCCAGTAGCGTTGGCGGCTCACTCCCCAATCGCGCAGTTTAAAATTTACCACGCGGCGTCCGAGCCCTAGCTCCTCAAATTTTGAGATAACGGCGCTTTTTGCTTTTTCGCTATCCATGCCGCTAAATTCCGCGGAATTTATTAAAATTCCAGGCTCGACGTAAGCCTTGCTAGCGTCGTAATCGCCGCTTTTAGAAGCGATGCTTTGAATGATCGGTAGGTTAAATTTCTTCGCGAACTCAAAGTCTCTCTCATCGTGCGCAGGCACAGCCATAACCGCGCCGCCGCCGTATTCTGCCAGGACGAAATTTGCAGTCCAAACGGGGATTTTTCTGCCGCTTAGCGGATGAAGCACGCTGATTCCGAGGCTCACGCCGTCTTTATCGCTTGCTTGGCGCTCACGCGGGCTTTGATTTAAAATTTCTCTCACCTTCGCCGCAGCTTTGGCGTCAAGTAAATTATTATCCAAAAGTCTCTTTACGACCTCGTGTTCCGGCGCAAGCGCCGCGTAGCTCATACCGTAAATCGTATCGGGGCGCGTCGTAAAAACTTTAAAGCCCTCGATTCCGCCGAGTTTGGCTCTGCTTTGCTCATCAAATTTAAAGCCAAATTCTAAACCCTCGCTGCGTCCGATCCAGTTTTCCTGCATCGTAAGCACCTGAGCGGGCCACTTGCCCTCAAGCTGCTTTAAGCAATCCAAGAGCTCCTGCGCGTAGGCGGTGATTTTTAGATAATATCCCGGCATCTGCTTTTGCACGACCTCGTTGCCGCAGCGCCAACACCTGCCCTCTTCGACCTGCTCGTTGGCAAGCACCGTCTGATCGTGCTCGCACCAATTTACCACGGCGCTTTTTCTATAGATAAGCCCTTTTTCAAAAAGTTTGATGAAAAATTCCTGCTCCCAGCGCGTATAAAGCGGATCGGAGGTAGCGAGCATGCGACGAGCCGAAAAGCTAAAGCCAAGACGGTGCAGCTCATTTTTCATATAATCAATATTTTCGTAAGTCCAAGTTTTAGGGTGAATGCCGTGTTTGATCGCCGCATTTTCCGCAGGCATACCGAAGCTGTCAAAGCCGATCGGCTGAAGCACGTTGTATCCGCGCAGCCTATAATAGCGACTCAAAGCGTCGCCGATGCTGTAGTTTCGCACGTGCCCCATGTGAATGCGACCGCTTGGGTAGGGAAACATCGAAAGGATATATTTTTTAGGCAGGCTATAATCGTCCTTAGGCTCGAAAACTCCCTCTTCATCCCAAATTTTCTGCCATTTAAGCTCAATACTTTTACTATCGTAAGGCATTTTGCGCTCCTAGAATTCGTCTTTAGTTTTTGCCGACTCAATCGCTATTAAAATTAGCGAGAAAAAGTTTGCAAGTAGCGCGCCGATCGCAAGCGAGGTCACGATCGATAGATCTCCCGGCGCTACTACAATCAAAACGAACGCCGGTATGAGATGCAGATCCGCTACGAGCGAGCTTGCAAAAAGCTCGGCTGCTAGCATATTTCGCACGCCTACCTTCAAAAGCGTCGAGACTGCATTCACGCTGGTTGCTATGAAAAGTAAAATTTCATTCTTCTCATACAAAAACCCACCTATCGTAGTCATACTCATCAGCGCAAAAAATATGTAAATTACCCTTCCCCAGTTCATCTTTTATCCTTACACCGTGCCTTTTTCATACATGGCGCGATTCTTTTCTTTCTCTTTGATACGGCGCTGTTTTTCAGCCAAAAACGCGCGGTATTTCTCGACATTAAATTTAAACAAAATCAGCATCGGAGCAGCTACAAATACAGAGCTGAAAGTTCCTGCTATGACGCCTATTAGCATCACGAAGCTAAAGCCGTGGATCATCTCGCCGCCCCAGACGAATAAAATCACGATGACGATGAGAGTCGTAAGCGAAGTAAGCAACGTGCGCGATAGCGTATGAGAGATTGATTCGTTTATAACCTCGTCAAGCTTAATCGATTTACTATCTTTTACACCTTCTCGAATTCTATCGAAAACAACGATGGTATCGTTAAGCGAGTAGCCCATTATAGTTAGCAGTGCGGCTAAAATTTCAAGGTTGAAATCCACGCCGGCTAAAATCATCGCACCTACGGCAACTACGACGTCGTGCAGATCCGATAGTACGGCTGCAATCGCAAATCTCCACTCAAACCGCAGGGTGATATAAACCAAAATGAGCGCAAACGACACACATACCGCTAAAATTCCGTTTGTGCGAAGCTCCTCGCCGACTTTAGGACCTACGATATCGACCTTGCGAATGTCGAAGTTTCCACTACCTTGTAAAATTTTTTGCGCCGCTAAGGCGGGATTATCGCCCAGTTCACTCGCAGCGCCTGAATATCTAATCGTAACTTCTTGATCGCTACCGAATTCCGTAACGTTGATATTGCCTAAATTTGCCGCTTCGAAGCGCTTTCTGATCTCATCAAGCGGTGCTTTAGCGTCGTATTTAACCTGAATGAGCGTACCGCCGCTAAAATCGATGCCGTAATTAATGCCCTTAATGAAAAATAGCGCAATAGAGCCTATTATCAAAACTGCAGAAAGCGCAAAGGTAAAATATCTAAATTTCATAAAATCATAAATTTTGCCCTTATCGAACACTTGCATTTGCGCCTCCTCTTACTTTATAACCGAGCCAAAGCGCGGTATTTTTGCTTTTTTCCATCTTATCTATTACTAGCTCAAACATTCCGTGAGTGCCTAAAATAGCCGTTATCATCGACGCTACGATACCGATGCTCATCGTGACGGCAAAGCCCTTCACTGGACCCGTGCCGTAAGCATAAAGCGCAGCGGAAGTAATTAGCGTAGTGATATTTGAATCCACGATCGCGCTCATCGCATTTTCATAGCCTTTATTTATACTTTGGCGGATTGAAACTCCCGTCCTTAGCACCTCTCTAACGCGCTCGTTAATGATGACGTTCGCATCTACCGCCATTCCGATAGTTAGTACGATTCCCGCCATTCCAGGAAGCGTTAACGTTGCACCAAAAAGCGCCATACAAGCGATCAAAAATAAAATATTTACTACAAGCGCGATATCGGCAAAAAGCCCCGCTACGCCATAGTATAAAATCATAAAGATTAAAATCGCAACCGCTGCAAGACTAAGCGCTGCCATACTTTTATCGATGCTATCTTGTCCTAGGCTAGGACCGATGCTGCGTGTCTCTGAGACTTTAACAGGAGCCAAAAGCGCGCCGCTTCTAAGCGCGATCGCTACGTCATGCGCCTCCTCGACGGTGAATCCGCCACTGATCTGACCGCTGCCGCCGCCGATACGCTCGTTTATGCGCGGCGCGGAGTAAACCTTGCCAT
This sequence comes from uncultured Campylobacter sp., assembly GCF_938018035.1. GTDB lineage: Bacteria > Campylobacterota > Campylobacteria > Campylobacterales > Campylobacteraceae > Campylobacter_B. Next base: position 19,169 of record NZ_CALIJF010000332.1, read on the forward strand.
CAAGCACGATGGCTAAACGTTTGCCGACGTTTTTACCGGTAAAATCGCCGAAAATTTGAGCGCCTTGAGAGTTTAGCGTAAAATTTATGATCGGCTGGTTGGTGTGCTGATCGAAGGCAACCTTCGCATCAACTAGCATCGCGCCATCAAGCACTGGAATTTCGTTTATGAGATACTTGTAATTCGGATTTTTAACGTCCGGATAGATCACGTCGCCGTAAGCTCTGGCATCCGCCGCGCTGATAGTTTGTGCGCGGTCTTGGCGCACGTCGTCCACCGCCATAAGCTGCAAGTGAGCCGCTTTGGCGATCAGATCCTTAGCGCGTTGCTCATCCGCTGCACTTTTGACGCCCGGAAGCTCCACCAAAATATAGCTCTCGCCCTGCTTTGCTACCGTCGGCTCCGCAAGTCCGAATTGATCCAAGCGGTTTCGGATAGTCTCGACGGCCTGTTCGATCGCGTATTTTTTAGTCGCTTCGACCTCCTCAGGCGTTAGTGTGACGCGATATTTTTCGCCAGATTTTTGAATGTCTAATCCGCTTGCGGCGCTATGCAAAATCGCATCAAATTTAGAAGCCTCGTCCGCGTCTAAAATTTCAAACTCGAACGAATCACCTTCCAATTTTAGCCCGTCCATCAGCAGATCATCGCGCTTGGCGGCGTAATTAACGCTAGCGGCGATCGATTTGATCTTCGAAACGACCGCCTCGTCGCTTTGAACTTCCAAAAGCATATGCAAGCCACCTTGCAGATCCAGACCCAAGTTTATCTTGCTTCCCTTTTCGGTCTGAAAGATCGAAGGCGCGGCAAAAATCGCCGAAAAGATCACCGCAGCCAAAAAGATCAGCAGGCGGTATGAAATTTTACTGCTCATCTAATTTTCTTGCCACAAATTGTTTATCTAGCTCGACCATGACCTCATCGTTAAGCTTAACTGTGATAAAATCATTGTTTGTTTTCACGACCGTGCATTTTATGCCACCGCTAGTTATGATCTTATCGCCTTTGCCGAGCGCATCGACCATCGCTTTATGATCCTTGGCCTGCTTTTGCTGCGGTCTGATAATCAAAAAATACATAATCGCAAAGATTACGACGATAGGCAGGATTGATGCAAAGAAGTTTCCTTGTTCCATGTGTTTCCTTCATTAGAAATTTAAAAAGTAGCTATTTTACATTAAGTTACATAAATAAAGGCTTTGTTCTTGCCCTTGCGCTTTCAAATTTTATTTTCGTAGAAATTTTAAGCTCTAAATTTGACGGTTTAATCGCTCTAGCGGCGGAATTTTTCTCGCCTCTAATTGCGATAGCAGCACTTTTTTATCTACTAAAAGCAAGCAAGGCGGAGTGGTTTTGGTGCGGATTTTTTATCGGCGCGCTATGGATGCACTGGATCAGCTTCAGTCTGATCTATTTCGATCTCGCGTTTTTGATCCCGATTGAAATTCTTGGAATTTGCCTCGTTTATGCCTTTATTTTCCGCATCTTTGCGATCTTTGACGCGCCGGTTTTGCGCGCTGCGTGCCTTTTGATTCTAAAATTTATCCATCCCTTCGGCTTTGATTGGCTAAATTTTGAACTGCTTCTAAGCCATGGAATTTTCAGAGCCGATCTTAGCGCGCTGGCTCTGATTTTAGCGGGGCTTTGCGCGGTTTTGTATCTACGCGGACGAGGCGCCCGGGCTAAACTTAACGCCCTAATTTTCGCGGCGTTTTTGATCTGCGCGCTGCAATTCAGCCAAAAAGAGCCCGAGCCGCTACCGATTAAAATTTCGCTCGCAAACACCGACATTTCGCAGCACGACATCTGGGCGAAGGATAAAATTTTATCCGCCGCGTTGGCAAATTTAGCTCGAATAGACGATGCGATCGCAGAGGGACAAGACGCGATAATCTTGCCCGAGAGCGCCTTTGCGATGCCGCTAAATTTAGAAAACGCGCTAGTTGAAGCCCTAAAGGAAAAATCGCGCGCAATTACTATCGTAGCGGGCGCGGAAGCGTATGAGAACGGGAAATTTTACAACAGCGCCTATCTTTTTGCGAACGGGGAAATGAAGCGCTTCGATAAGCACATTTTGGTGCCGTTTGGCGAAATGGTGCCGCTGCCGGAATTTGCACGAAATTTCATCAACCGCGTGCTGCTAGGCGGTGCGACCGATTTTTCCACAGCTAACGGCTTTAGCGACTACGAGCTTGGCGGGCGAAGCGTAAGAAGCGCCGTTTGCTACGAGGCTACGCGCGCAGAGCTTTACGAAGGCTCGCCAAAATACGTCGTAGCGATCAGCAACAACGGCTGGTTTGTGCCGAGCTACGAGCCCTATTTACAGCGCCTCATAATCCGCTACTACGCGAGCTTGCACGGCACATTGATCTATCACGCCGTAAACGGCAGCGCTAGCGAGATAATCGCTCCGAAAAAGATCTGGATAAACCGCCTTAAAGATCATCTAAAATAGCCTAAAAAGTTATTTTTAAACGACTTTTGGGTAATATTTTAAAATTTTATTAGGAGCTAAATTTATGGCTAAATACAATCGCATACTCGTAAAATTTTCGGGTGAAGCGCTAGCGGGAGAGAACGGCTTTGGGATCGACAGCGAAATTTTAAAATTTATCGCTAAAGAGATCAAGCAGCTCGTGGAGGGCGGCATCGAAGTAGGCATCGTAATCGGCGGCGGCAACATCATAAGAGGCGTAAGCGCCGCAGCTAGCGGTATCATCAAACGCACCAGCGGCGATCATATGGGCATGCTAGCGACCGTCATAAACGCAATCGCTATGAGAGAAGCGCTCGAATACGCAGGCATGGATGTGCGCGTGCAAAGTGCGATAAAGATGGAAGCGATCTGCGAGACCTTCATCATCGGCCGCGCCAAAAGACACCTGGAAAAGGGTCGCGTCGTGATCTTTGCCGCAGGCACGGGAAATCCGTTCTTCACGACCGATACCGCAGGCACGCTCCGCGCGATCGAGATCGGAGCCGACGCTATCATAAAAGCCACTAAAGTAATGGGGATCTACGACAAGGATCCGCAAAAATTTAAAGACGCCAAATTGCTTTCCAAAGTCACTTACGATCAAGCCCTGCACGACAATATCAGGGTGATGGACGATACGGCTATCGCGCTTGCCAAAGATAATGCGCTTCCGATCATCGTGTGCAATATGTTTAAAAGCGGAAATTTATACAAAATCGTCGAGGGCGGAGATCTAAGCTCCTGCTCGATCGTAAAAAACTGAAATTTAAAATTTAAGGAGAATTGATGAGAACCGAACAAATAGTAGCCAAGGCCTTAAAAGTAACGGGCGGAGACAGATACAAGCTATCTTTGATGATAAGCAAACGCGCCGAGCAGCTAGCTGCAGGTGAACCGCCGCTGATAGATAACGTAGATACTCGCAGGATGAAATTTGCCGATATAGCAATCTTGGAATTAGCCGAAGGTAAGATCGCATTAGATGGAATCGTTGACAAGGATTAATGATAACTTCTTAGAAAGTCTCATCGACGATGTCGTCGATACCAAAGACATTCAAAGCGCCAAGCAGCTGCTTTATAATCTAAAAGAGCCCACTCCGCTGCTAGTGGATGCTATAAATTTATGCATCGCGCAGCACGACGGGCAGTTTCGCAAAAGCGGCGAGCCATATGCGATCCATCCGATTTTGGTAGCTTGCTTCGTATCTTTTATGGGTGGAGACGACGCGATGGTGATATCTGCGCTACTACACGACGTAGTAGAGGATACAGATTACAGCATCGAGCAGGTTAGACAAAGATTCGGCGACGAAGTAGCCAAAATCGTAGAAGGGCTTACTAAAATCGTAAACATCAGAGAGGATAAATTAGCCCCATCCAGCGATAGCAACGCTAAGCTTCGCACCACGGCGCTTACCTTCCGCAGGATGCTGATGATCTCCATTAACGATCAGCGCGTTTTGGTAGTCAAGCTCTGCGACAGGCTGCACAATATGCTAACCCTAGACGCCCTTCGCCCCGATAAACAAAAACGCATCGGCGAGGAGACGCTTTTGGTTTACGCGCCGATCGCGCACAGGCTTGGAATTTCATCGATCAAAAACGTGCTTGAGGATCTTAGCTTCAAATACGTTATGCCTAAAGAGTATTCGGCGATTGCCGATTACGTCGAGGAGCATAAGCAGCAGCTTCAGATGAGCTTGAGCAAATTTAGCGAAAAGATCAAAGAGTACATGCTCTCAAACGGCTTTAGCGAGGGTAGCTTTGAGATCCAAAAGCGAATGAAGCACTACTACTCGATCTTTTTAAAGATGCAGCGCAAAGGAATTTCGATCGAGGAGGTGCTCGATCTTTTGGCTATCCGCATCATCGTGCAAAAGCCGATGGATTGCTATTTGGCTCTTGGCATCATCCATACTAAATTTAATCCGCTCATATCGCGCTTTAAGGATTATATCGCGCTTCCGAAGCAAAACGGATATCAGACGATCCACACGACCGTCTTTAACGAAAGCATGATCGTAGAGGTGCAGATCCGCACCTTCGATATGCATAACACCGCGGAATTCGGCGTCGCCGCGCACTGGAAGTATAAATATAGCGGCTCGATCAATCCGAAGCTTGATTGGCTAAACGACATCGGCATGCAGGAAGAGGACGACGCCAACGCCGAGGATCTTTACGAATACGCCAAAGACAGCCTCTACGTCGAGGATATCGCCGTGTATTCGCCCAAGGGCGGAATTTTTACATTGCCGCGAGGTGCTACAGCGCTTGATTACGCCTACGAGATACACTCTCAAGTGGGCTTAAAAGCGACCGAGGCCTTTATAAATCGCGTCAAGGTGCCGCTTCTAACGGAGCTTAAAAACGGCGACATCGTTCATATCATCACGGGGGACGAGCCGCATTATCGCTGCAGCTGGCTAAGCTCGGTAAAAACGGGCAAGGCGCGCGCGACGATAAAGGCGTTTTGCAAGCAAAAGATCAGAGATATAAATTTTGAAGTAGCGATTAAAATTTTATGCGCGATCTTTACGACGAGCAAGGAGAGCATTCTAAGCTGGCTTGAAAAAGAAAATTTAAGCAAAAAGATCGGCAAAGCTGCCTACGACTCGGTATTTTTAAAAGACGTCGTAAATGCGCTGAAAAAATACCCGCTCAAAGAGAAATTTTTCAATATGAAATTTCGCAGCAAGTATGAGATCGAGAAGCAAAAATTTGACAACATCGTGGTGTATTCAAATTTTAAAATCGACGAGGTTGAGTTTGATTACTGCTGCAACCCAAAGCGCGGCGACGACATCATCGGCTTTCGCAACGGACACGGCGTGACGGTGCATCATAAGCTGTGCGAACGTGCAAGCGAGCTAATCAAAACCGATGAGATGATCTTCGTAAAATGGACGCGTAATGCGCCGCACCGCTACAAGATCATATTAAATTTAGAAAACAAGCGCGGCTCGCTGGCGACGTTTTTAAACTATTTAGTCAAGCTTGAGGTCGATCTGGTGTCGATAAGCCTCAACGAAAATAGCGAAACAACGTCGGATTATTTTGAGATTATCATCGAGCTGAACGAAAATTTAGACTCCGCGCAGATCAAAGATAGGCTCAAAAACCGCTTTAAAATCGTGGATTTCGTATCGCTTACGGACGTATATAAAAACTAAATAAGGGAGAGCAAATGGCTGACATTCAAGGCATTATGGAAAATTTTAAGCGCGGTGTCGCGGAGATCATCGGCGAAGAACAGATCGAAGCTCTGATTAGGCGCTATTACGACAGCGGCGAGGTCTTTTACGTCAAAATCGGCATGGATCCCACTGCTGCGGATCTGCACCTAGGACACGCCGTCGTGCTAAATAAACTTGCATTTTTGCAAAACCACGGCGCGATCGTGCAGTTTCTAATCGGCGATTTTACTGCTCAAATCGGAGATCCTACGGGCAAGAGCGAGACTCGCAAAAAACTAGCGCGCGAAGTTGTGCTTCAAAACGCCAAAACCTACGAGCAGCAGGTCTTTAAAATTTTAAATCCCGCTAAAACCAAAGTGATGTTTAACTCCGAATGGACCAACCGCCTGGGTGCTAGCGGTATGATCGAGCTATCAAGCACTTTCAATGTTGCCCGGATGCTCGAGCGCGACGACTTCGAGAAGCGCTACAAGGCAGAGCAGCCGATCAGCATCAGCGAGTTTATGTATCCGCTACTGCAGGGATACGACAGCGTTTGCATGAAATGCGATATAGAATTCGGCGGCACCGATCAGAAATTTAATCTTTTAATGGGTCGCCAGCTGCAAAGAATTTATGATGTCGGCAAAGAACAAAGCGTCGTGATGATGCCGCTTTTAGTTGGCACCGACGGCACGAATAAGATGAGCAAGAGCCTTGGTAACTATATCGGCGTAACCGATACGCCGCATGATATGTACGGCAAGGTGATGAGTATCAGCGATGCGTTAATGTGGGATTGGTATAATCTGCTAAGCCAAAAAAGCAGCGAAGATATTGAGCTAATAAAAGGCTTCGTGGCGGATGGCTCGATCCATCCTAAGGCGGTTAAGGAGGAGCTTGCCTCCGAGATCGTCACGCAATTTTATGACGAAAACACCGCCTTTGAAGCTAAGCAGGAATTTGACCGCGTCCACGGCGCCGGCGAGCTTCCTAGCGAGATCAAGGAATACCACGTAAGCTCGCCTGCATGGATCGTAAAGGCGCTCATCAGCTGCAAGCTCGCAGTCTCTAGCTCGGATGCGCGCAGGCTGATAAAATCAAACGCCGTCAGTATCGATCAAAATAAAATTTTAGATGAGCAGCTTCAGCTTAGTTCGGGCGAATATACACTCCAAGTAGGAAAGAAAAAATTCGCTAAATTAAAGGTGGATTAATGAGTATAAAAATAGGCAAACACGAGATTGCGCACCCGATAATTCAAGGCGGCATGGGACTTGGTATCAGCTGGGACAAGCTAGCCGGCAATGTCAGCCTAAACGGCTGTCTAGGCGTCATTAGCTCGGTCGGCACCGGCTACTACGAAAATCTTAAATTTGCCAAAAAATCGCTCGAGGGCAGACCATATCAAAGCGAGAATTTTTATAGCAAAGAGGCGCTTTTTGCCATCGTACAAAACGCCCGTAAAATTTGCGGCAATGCACCTTTAGGGATGAATGTAATGTGCGCGGCGAACGACTACGAGCGCATCGTGCGCGACACGTGCGAGGCAGGTATCGACATCATCATTAGCGGCGCAGGGCTCCCTACCAATCTGCCGGAATTTACGGCAGATTTCCCGAACGTCGCGCTCGTACCCATCGTCTCCTCCGCCAAGGCTCTTAAGATCATCGCCAAGCGCTGGAAGCAGCGCTATGACCGTATCCCGGATGCCGTAGTGCTCGAAGGCCCTCTTAGCGGCGGGCATCAGGGCTTTACCTACGAGCAGTGCGGCGATCCGGCGTTTGCGCTGGATAATCTAATCCCGCAAGTAAAAGCAGAAATCTCGCAATGGGGCAGCTTCCCGCTATTTGTCGCAGGCGGAATTTGGGATAAAACCGACATCGATCTCGTAAAAGCCCTGGGCGCGGACGGCGTGCAGATGGGCACGCGCTTCATCGGCACCTTTGAATGCGACGCCGCGGAGGAATTTAAGCAGGTACTTCTTAACGCCAAAAAAGAAGACATCGAGCTTCTAAAATCGCCCGTAGGCTATCCCGCACGCGGAATTCATACCAATCTGCAAGATATGATCGCCGCGGGCACGGCGCCTAAGATCCGCTGTATCAGCAACTGCGTAAGCCCTTGCGAGCGCGGCAAAGGTGCTAATGCCGTAGGATACTGCATCGCCGATCGCTTAAGCGACGCGTATCTTGGCAAAACGCAAAGCGGTCTGTTTTTCACGGGTGCCAACGGCTGGCGATTAAACGAGATCATATCCGTGAAGGAATTGATAGAAAAACTTGTAAATGGCGAAGATAGTTAAAATTTTTCTAATCGCGGCTTTTAGCTGCGTATTGGCGTTTGGAGCTTCCAGTGAGGCGTTTTTTGCGAAATTCGATAAGGATTTCATCGTAGCGACGCCGAATTACAAGCGCTCGCTGCACAAGGAGCTAAAATCGCTCTACCAAGGTGCGTCCGATAAAGAAGTCCGCATCAAAGCGCTAAAGAGGCTGGTTTACAGCTCGAAAAATTTAGGGCTTGACTCCTCGCCTTATGAATCTGCGCTAGCCAAATTACAAGGCAAAGCAAGCGATAGCAGCACGAATTCTAAAAAGCTCAAAGATGAAAACGCAAAAAATTCCAAAAGCTCGGACGAGAAAAACGCTTCAAATTTAGCGCATAGCCCCAAAGCCTCCGCCTCTAAAAATTCTAAGAATTCAAAAAATTCCACTTCCAAAAATCTCAAAAAGACGCGCGCGCCAGAAGAAGCCGATCTAAGCTCGCTATCTAGCGAGGATCTGGAGTTTTTACGCTCGACTAGGCCCCGCGGCGCGGACGAGGCCGTAGACGCCCAAGAGGACGATAGCAGCGAGGACGCAATCGCGCAAAACGAGGATGACGAGGAGTCCGCAGATCAAAGCAGCGAGCTTAGAAAAAGCAGCGTAAAAAAAGCGGACAAAAACGCCCAGCTTGCGTTAAATTCTCTGCGCGGCGATGGGGATGAGATCGTGCTTGAGTTTAACCGCGATCTAAAGCGCAGCGATTATAAAGATTTTACGATCGCAAGTAGCGATAATTTTCGCTTCGTGATTGATTTTAGCGCGCGGCAAAAGTCACAAAAAACGCGGCTTAAAGATAGCTTCGTTAGCGATGTACGCGTCTCGCAATACAACGATAAGACCGTGCGCATCGTACTTAGCGACCCGAAAGAATTCAACGCAAACGTAGAAATTAACGGCAATATGATGATTTTAAGTACGGCTGAAGGCTTAAAAGCCACAAAATCCGCGCGCGAAGAAAAAAACAAGGATCAAAAATCAGGGCGCAAGCGCGGACGAGAGCAAGATAGCGAGCCGCAAATCAGCACGATAGATGATGCGCAAGGTGCCAAAACCGCGTCCGTGGCCGCCGGTAAAATTTATAAATCCACCAAGGGCAAACTCATCGTAATCGACCCCGGTCACGGCGGCAGCGATTCGGGCGCGGTAGGAAACGGGCTAAAGGAAAAAAACGTCGTGCTAGCCACATCCAAAAAGCTCGGTGCGCTGCTTACCAAGCGGGGATACAAGGTGCTTTATACGCGCAGCACCGACGTTTTTATAAATTTACGATCGCGCACCGCTTTCGCCGCCAAAAGAAATGCTGATATGTTTATTTCGATCCACGCAAATGCCGCTCCTAACGCAAGCGCAGCATCCAGAATGAGCGGCGTGGAAACATTTTTCTTAAGCCCGGCTAGAAGCGAACGCAGTAAAAACGCCGCCGCACTCGAAAATAGGGGCGATTTGGAGGATATGAATACCTTCTCGAAGCAGACCTTCCTAAATTTTTTAAACCGCGAGAAGATAATCTCTTCAAACAAGCTTGCCATCGATATTCAAAGCTATATGCTAAGCTCGGTCAAAAAGAGCTTCTCAAGCAGAGACGGAGGCGTGCGCGAGGCGCCGTTTTGGGTGCTGGTGGGCGCTACGATGCCCGCGGTGCTCGTGGAGATGGGCTACATCACGCACCCGCAGGAGGGTAAAAATTTAGGCAAAAGCGCCTATCAAGATCGCATCGCCCAAGGCATCGCAAACGGCGTGGACGCGTACTTTCAGAAAAACAAGTGATAAAATTTTATGCGCTGCGCATTTTGCGAGCAAGATAAAATTTTATTTCGGCGCGAGATTTGCTCCGCAGATATAGTTTAGCGGGCACAACGGATCTTGCGTATAAACAGAGCGAGAGGAGTTAGATTTAAAATTTTAAAGCCCGCTGCGCTAAATTTAAAGCAAAACGTGCGGCGCTTGCATGCAAAATTCGCTCGCGTGCCAAATATTTACTACAGGCAGGTAAATTTTTTACGGAGCGTCTTGCGGCGCCACGAGCTAGGGATATATAGCTTAGACGCGGAATTTTTAGCGCAGCTCGGCGTAAAATTTTGAAGTATGGACTTGGCGCCACTTGCTCAGCAGAGTGCGACTGGCCGTAAAATTTACCGACAGAATCACATTTAAGCCGCGCGACAAAATCGCTATTTTGTCGCGCCTAATGCGAATCGTGTTTCAAACCGCGTCCGCGCAATTAGGATTGCGCTTTAAGTCATGAGTATGTGTATCGCTCTAGCCGCGCTTAACGGCGTCCTGAAATTTCGCACCATGTTCGCAGAGCGTGCGATATTTGCGTAATGCTGCGAACGCGATAGTTGCAACGTGCCGATACCTGCGCTCTATGTGCATTAAAGGTGCAGCTGAATCGTAAATTTAAAGATAAATTTAAAAGGTCCAAAATGAAAAAAATCGTATTTTTGATCCTGCTTTTCGCAGCCGTTGCGCTCGCGCTTTATGTTACTTCGCGCGTAAATCCGAGCCTTTTTGCCGAAATCAAAATCCTAGGCGCGCTGCTAAACGCCACGATCTTCGGCGTCGCGCTCATCGCCTTAGCGATCGGCGAAAAAGACATAGTGCGCTTCCCGTTTCTTACCGCCTCGCTGCTGGCGCTGTTTTCGGGGCTGGTAGAGGGCGTACTGCTCTTCGAGAACCGCTACTACATCGCGATCACGGCGGTGGCGTTCGTCGCCTTCGTCTTTTATCTGCAGATCGGGCACAAAAGATTTTCAAACAAAGCTTATAAAAATTCTGCGGACGAGAGCTCTAAAAATTTAGATGAGAGCGCAAATTTAAAAGACGCGGATTTCTGCGACGCAAAAGAGGCGCGGGAGCCGCAAAGCAAAGACGCTGCGGCGGATGAAATTTTAAACTTTAAAAGCGGTGGCGAAATTTCAAATTCTCAAAGCGAGGATAAAATTTTAAACTCCAGTGGCGACCTCGGTGAAAATTTCGCGAGCGGCGCCGATGAAAATTCCGACGGAAATTTTAAAATTTCAAACGGTAGCGCGGGCGAAGGCGGCGCAGACGAAAATTCTGCGCAAAATTTCAATCAGGGCGGTGAAAATTCCGCGGATGGCGCAAGGCGCGATAGATGATCAAATCCGCGCTGATCGCGCTTGCGGTGATATTTTTGCTGCTTTTAAATTTAGCCAATCTTTTCGGCATGGTAGGCATAAGCGGGCCGGTGCCTGCGATGATCTGGTTTGCGATCAGCTTCTGCGGGGTTTTTTATCTATACAAATTTTGCGGCGCAAGGCCAGTCGCGGCGCGGATCGGGATCTTTGCCGTAGCCTTCGTGGGCGGATTTTTCACGAGCGTTTTGTACTACGGATTTTTTAATTCGCAAACTTTGGAATTTGCCTTTACATACGCCTTTTTCGCGGTGGTTTTTACGCTCGGCATCGGCGTGATTTTGTAGCGAGTTTTAAATTTAGCGCCCTGCTTGAAATTTCACCGACGAAGCTCAAAATAAACTCGTGCGATTTTGTAGAATTTCAAAATTTATCCGTGCGAGCGCTAAATTTACATCCTGATCTTATAGGTCTTGTAGTTATCCTTCATCCTAAACGTCAGCAAATTTTGTAAAATTCCAAAGAGGATCATAAAGGTGATGAAGCTGCTGCCGCCGTAGCTAAAAAACGGCAGCGGCACGCCCACGACGGGCGCGAAGCCCACCACCATCGAGATATTGACGCCCGTATAAATGAAAATGAGCGAGGCAAGCGCGCTCGTAAATACCCGTATCAGATAATCGCTTTTAAAATCGTAGTTTAGGCTCAGCAGATGCAGTATCAGCAACGCATACAGCGCGATCAGCGCGGCAGCCCCCACGAAGCCGAAGCGCTCGATCGTATAAGCGAAGATAAAATCGCTCGTCGCAATCGGCAAGAATTTAAAGTGCGTCTGCGTCGCTTCATCCTTATCCTTGCCGTAAATGCCGCCGTTTCCAATAGCGATGATCGCCTGCTTGACCTGGTAATTGGGCTCCTCGCTGATAAAATCGGCGATGCGCTTTTTTTGATAATCGTGCATGTTTTCGTACAAAATCGGCGAGCTGGCCACAAAAACGATGATCAGCGTAAGCCAAATTTTTTTATCGACGCCGATAATAAAAAGGATCGCAAATCCCGTCAAAAAAAGTATCGCGGCGGTGCCTAGATCAGGCTCTTTCGCGATCAGAACGAAAGGTAGAAGTATGTAAAAGCTAAGGCGCAAAAAATCCTTCAGCCCGTAGCCGTTTTTCGGCGGCGGATTTTTGTGTATCAGATACATCAGCATCAGGATAAACGCGGGCTTCATCACCTCGCTGGGCTGCAACGTAAAATGCACGAAAGAAATCTCCAGCCAGCGTCTCGCTCCTAGCTTGCTAACGCCGAAAAAATCGACGCTGAGCAGCAATATGATGTTGGTCCAATAAAATATCGGGATCAGATATAAAAATTTGCGTATCGGAAAGAGAAAAAACAGCGTAAAAACGGCAAATCCGACGCCGAAATATACCACCTGCTTCGAGGATAGCACGTCGTTTGCCTCGCTTATTAAAACGTATGAAAAAACCACTATCGGCACGATCAAAAAAGGTTGAATGAAATCAAAATATGCTAAAATCTTTTTGTCAATTTTAAACAACGCTTAATCCTATTAAAATTTTGACGTAAGAATAGCCAAAAAAGGTATAAATTTGGATAATCTAATAGCACAATGCAGCGAAAGGCTCGACGTTTTTTTAAGCTCGCAGCTTGGAATTTCGCGCAATCAAATATCAAGCTTAATCAAATCCGAAGCGGTCAGAGTGGACGGCGTCGTGCAGAGCAGGCCCGGCTACAAGCTATCTGCGGGCGAGCTCGTGCACATCGACTACCCCGCGCCCGCGCCGCAGCAAAAGAGCGCAGAGCGGCTAGATTTCGACGTTGAAATTTTATACGAGGACGAGGATCTGCTCGTGGTAAATAAGCCCGCGGGCCTTACCGTCCACCCCGCCGCAAGCGTCAAAGAGCCCACGCTCGTGGACTGGCTCAAGTCTCGCGGCTATCTGCTTTCCACGCTCGGCGGCGAGCTTCGCGCGGGCATCGTGCACCGCCTGGATAAGCTCACCAGCGGCGCCCTGCTCGTCGCCAAAAACAACGCCGCGCACGCCGCGCTCTCGGCGCAACTAAGCGATAAGAGTATGGGGCGGATATACCTCGCGCTCATCGACCTGCCGCTGAAGCAGCCCTGCGTGATCGAGCGCCCGATCTCTCGCAACCCTGCAAACCGTCTAAAAATGGGGATCGTGCCCGGCGGACGCAGCGCAAAGAGCGCGTTTTATGAAATTTTAAGCGGCGCGGAACTAACGGAGCTTCAAAACTCCGCCCAGAGGTGCGATGAAATTTTAAGTACGAGCGCGGGCAAGAGTACAGCTTCGGGCAAGAGCGCGGGGGCGGATAAAATTTCAGCCGCTGATAAAATTTTGGCTGCGAACGCAGGCGCAAGTAGAATTTCGGCTAAGGACAAAATTTTGGGTGACGCTACGGATAAAATTTCAATGGGTGATGCGGATAAAATTTCGGCGACCGATAAAATTTCAGATGCGACCACAGATATAGGCAAAATTTCAGCCGTATCCACAGGCAAGGATAAAATTTTAAGCGCTAGCAGGGGTGCAGATACGGGTAAAATTTTAGCGACCGACGCAAGCACGCGCGGGAATGAAATTTTAAATGTAGACCTAGCTGCGGGCGCAGATAAAATTTCGACTACCGACGTGAGCGCGAGCAAGAATGCGGGCATGGATGAAATTTTAAACGACTACGCAGGCGCGAATAACGCGGATGAAATTTCAAATAATTGCATGCGGAGCGCGGATAAAATTTCAATCCAAAGCGCAGATAAAATTCCAAGCAGCCGCGCGGATAACGCAGATAAAATTTTAACCGCCAAAATGAGCGCGGATCAAACCCATGCCGCCCGTCTCGCCGAGAATAAATTTTTAAATTTTAAAAATCCCGCTCAAAACCAAATTCTGCCGCCGATAAACCTAAAGAGCTTTAATCTCGTCGCGGCAAAGCTCTTCACGGGTCGCACGCATCAGATCCGCGTGCATTTAAGCTCGATAAATCGGCACATTTTGGGCGATCATTTATACGGATTTAAGAGCGAAAACGCTAAAATTAGCAGGATTTTGCTCCATGCCTATTTGCTCTATTTCATCCATCCGCGAAGCGGCAAAGAGATGAAAATATGCGCGGGCTTGCCGAGCGAATTTCTAAATTTTACGACAAATCAAAAGGTAAAGGATGAAATTTATGAAAAAATTTTACCGACTAACGTTGAGCGCTACTTTAGCGATACTAGCGGCTGGCTGCGCTACGTCTAGCGCGCCTAGCGCAAGCGACGAGAGCCTTCCGCGCGTAGAGGGCATTAGGACGATCACGAGCGACGATGAGATCGGGCTTGAGTGGCCTAGATACGACTCAAATACCGCCGTATTGGGCTTTGTCGTCTACCGAGCGCCTGCAAGCGGCGGCGAAGCCAAAAAGATCGCCACCATCGCAGATCCATACTCCACTCACTACGTAGATACGAGGCTGCAGCCGGGCACTTCGTATAAATACACGGTGCGCACATACGGCGCCAAGGGCGTTTCGGCTCCTTCTCCAGTCGCTATCGCAAGCACAGCAAAAATGCTAGAGTCCGTGCCGTTTGCGCAGGCGATCTACGGACTTCCGGGCCGCGTTAAGATCATCTGGCGTCCGCATCCGGATCTTCGCGTAAGCTCCTATCTAATCGAGCGCCGTCCTAAGGGAGGCGAGTCGTGGAGCACGATTAAAGAGGTTCGCGGCAGACTTAGTGCTGAATATATCGACAATATCGATTATGGCGAAGGATATGAATACCGCATCACCGTCAAAACCGAAAACGGAGAGCTGTCCAAGCCTAGTGCAGTCATTGCCGCAGCGCAGGCAGAATAAAGTTTGCCGAATTTCATAACCCAAAGCGTGAGCCTGCCGCGGCTACCAGCTAGATTCGACGAGGTCGAATTTTTAGAAACGGCGCGCGGCAGAAATTTAACGCTCGTACGAACTAAAAGCTTTGATAGTGAGTTTTTTATCATCGTAAAGCCCAGCGGCGACAAGGTGATAGTAAAGGGCGAAAAGATCACCAAGCCCGCCAAAATCGGTCATCTGCAGCGAGCGCTCGAAATTTTTAAAGAGCGCTTCTGCGGGCGGATCATCTCGCAGGCGTTTGCTTACAAAGACAGCTCGCTTACCGAAAAAACGCCGCTGATTTTGGACGAGAATGAAATTTTATCCCTCGTAAAAAGCTCTAAATTTAATAAAATTTTCATCGAGATCGGCTTCGGCTCGGGCAGACACCTACTTCATCAAGCGCGCTCGAATCAAGACGCGCTGCTAATCGGCATCGAAATTTACAAGCCCGCGATCGAACAGGTCGCAAAGCTAGCGATCCGCGAGGGGCTGCAAAACATCGCTCTCATAGCCACCGACGCGCGGGTTTTGCTGAGCCTGCTTCCCGCGGGCTGCCTGCAGCGCGTATTTTTGCACTTCCCCGTGCCGTGGGACGACGCGCCGCACCGCCGCGTCATAAGCGACGAGTTCGCCTCACAGATCGCACGCACGCTCG
>NZ_CALIJF010000333.1 GCF_938018035.1 uncultured Campylobacter sp.
TCACGCTCGCGGGCGATGAGGCGGGGCTTTGCGGGCTGTGGTTCGAGGGCGAGAAATACTACGCGCATGCCCTCGCGGCAAGCGGCGCAGACGGCAAATTCTACACGCGCGATATTGCGGCAAAAACAGATACCGCTGCGAGAGAGGGTTGCTACGAGAAAGGTCATGCGCTAGAGGCGAAAAGCGGGGCGACGATGATCTGCTCGCAAAAGAGCAGCACGCCGCGAGCAAAACACAGCGCGATATTGCGGCGTTGAAAAAGAATGATACTGCGGCAAAAGCGGCGAGCGGCGCATATGAAAAGTACAACACGCACGATTTCGCAGCAGAAGCGGAGAGCGGCACGGACGTAAAATTCTGCGCGAACGAGCAAGGCGGCTACTTCGAGGAGAAAAATCTGGCCGTTTTCGATCAAACTAGGCGCTGGCTCGATCTGTATTTTAGCGGACGCGAGCCGGGTTTTACGCCTGCTCTAAATCCCGTGGGCTCGGCGTTTAGGCGCGCCGTGTGGGAAATTTTGCTTAAAATTCCTTACGGCATAACCACGACCTACGGGCAGATCGCGCGCGAAATCGCCGCAGCGCGCGGGCTAGCGAAGATGTCCGCGCAAGCCGTGGGCGGCGCCGTAGGGCACAACGAAATCTCGATCATCATCCCCTGCCACCGCGTCATAGGCGCGCACGGCAACCTCACGGGCTATGCGGGCGGCATCGATAGAAAAATAAAGCTGCTACAGCTAGAAGGCGTCGATATGCGAGGGCTTTTCACGCCCGCGAAAGGCACCGCTTTATGAGACAACGCGGCAAAATTTGAAAGGTCGCAAAAGTGCGATAAAATTTGAATACTTAAATTTAGACGCTGCACAGCGCATCGCTTGCAAATCGAAGGCGAGCGGCGATTTTAAACGATTACACCGCGCGCAGGACGGCGATCATTAAATTTAAAGCCGAAGCGGGCACGCTTTGAAATTTTAAATTTTTCCGCCGCGTAAAAATTAAAATTTTATGCCGAGATGCCGACCTTAGCGGCGTAAAATTTACAGCGACTCTAAAAGCGTTCTAGCCGCCAGCTTGCCGAGGTTATTGGCCGCTAGCGGACTATCCGCCCGAGAGCAGGTTGCGGTCTTTGTGCACGGCGCCGTCGATACCTTCGTTTAGGATTTTCATCCCAAGTTTTGCTAGCCGCGAGCCCATATACCAACGCAGATGGCCCGGCATGTAGCCAATACCCGGCGAGGTGCGGTCAATGACGTCTGGCAGCAGCACGAGCTCGTAGCCCTCGAACAAAAACTTATCCTCGTCAAGTGCCGCGGCTAGCAGCCCGGCTGGGCCGTGGCAGATCGTGATGATGTATTTGCCCTGCTCATGAAACCATTTTAGCGCGGCCTTTGCGTCGCGACTCTCGTCAAGCCCGATCAGCGCGCCGTGACCGCCCGGGATGTAGAGCGCAAAATACTCGTCAAATCCCTTCTTTACGATATCAGCGAGCTTTTTAGGCTCTTTAAATTTAGTCGCGTAGCTCTCAAAAAAAGCCCTTGAGCCGCTCGTCCTTCGCAGGCATCGCCCAAAACTCGAATTTTACGGGATTTCCAGAGAGCGTCGCGATCTCGAAGTCCCAGCCCGCCTGCGCCAGATGATACATCGGCACGAGCGTCTCGACGGGGTGGTTGCCAGTGGAGAAAAAAGTCCCGTTGTCCATCAGCAAATACCGCTCGTCGGCCGCGATGATGAGGATTTTTTTATCGCCGTCGTATTTTTTCTCGTAATTAAAATCCGCCAGATCGCTCACGGGCGCCGTAAACTGTGACAGCGAAAACGGCGACGGGAAAAACGCGCCGCGCTCGGCGATATCGGGAGTCGGGAGTTTTGATAGTTTAGACATATTTAACCTTTCAAATGAAACTTTGCCGATTATATAGGCTTTCGTTTAATCTGAAATAAATTTTAAAATTTCGCCGCTTTTCTCCGTCTTCCGCAGAAGCCGCATTGATTTAAAATTTTTAACGCGCCGAGGGCGGATAGGTCGGCCGCCAGTTCGGCCGCTGCAAAATCTGCGATAGCCAAAAATCTACAAGCGGCGTCGAAACGGGCGCGACAAGAAAACTAATAGGCGGCGTCGCATCTGCTTAGTAAAACTGCGGCGGACTGATGCCGAGGAGCCGCTTAGTGCAGCATTTAAGCCGCCGCGCAAAAAAGATGAATTTTATCTTTTCACGCATGATGATTTGCGCCGCATCTACAAACAAATGAAGCTCGCAGGCTCTTAGCAGTCGGCAGCGCTGCCGCTACGCCGCTTAAACCTGCGCGGATCTAAAATTTTATAAATTAAAATTCCATGCCGCGGACAATTTAAAATTTTGCGCTTCAAACGATCCGTAAATTCCGTGCTTCAGGCTGCGGCGATTAGGCCTTAGCACTCCCAGCGGTGCTTTTTCATACAGACGCGCTCGCCTCTAAATTCCACGCCTTCGGCTTCTAGCAGTTTGCGATGAGCCGCAAAGCTCGCCGCCAAGGCGCCTGAGTGGTTTACGACGCGGTTACACGGGTAGTCGCCGTAGAGCTCCGCCTGCGAGAGCACGCGCCCCACTAGCCGAGAGTGAGCGGGCAGCCCGATCAGGCGCGCGATCTGTCCGTATGATGCCACCCTGCCCGCGGGGATCTCCTCCACAAGGGTAAAATTTCATAGATCAAATTTTGCGTTAAAACCATGGTACGATTATACTCTTTGGCGTTTAAATTTAGACCTAATTTTAGCCGCTTTGCAGCGCTAAATTCGATATAATTTCTAAAATTTAGCGCCGCAAAAGGAGTGAGCTGTGGACGAAAAATTTTAAGCACATATAAAAGAGCTGGACGAGAAATTTGCCGCAATCCCGGAAAATTTAAAGAAGCGATACGATAAGCATAGATTTATCAGGCGCGCGATTATGGCGTATTGGTCATCGACGTTTGCTACTTTTGATTTTTCGATGATATTGGAAACATATTTAGAGTCATTTTTTACAAATATCGGTATAAAATTATCATCTGAAATTTTTATATATATTCGTGATGTCGCGATAATAGTTTTGCCCATATGCGCGACGATCTGCTTTTTAAGATGCACTAAGACTAAGCGATACAGCAACCTTTTTATTAAGGATCAAGGGGATAGTTTTTTGGTTTTTACGATCGAAAATTTTGCCAGTATAGTTTTGATTTTATATCCGATTCTGCTTATTTTGGGGTCATTTTTCGTCGAAGATAATGACGGAGGATATGGCATTTATGCATTTTTATACGGTCTCTTAGTGGCTCCAATCTGCTTGTTAATCTTTGCGATATGCTATTTTTTCAATAAAAGCTCATATACGCCCGCGTCCGGGGCTTCAGATCTACGCAGGGAGTCCGATCTGGCGACTCAAAGCGCAAAATCCGCAGAGGAAAGACCAACCGAACTAAACGACCTGGACGCAAAATTTAAAAATTTACCGCGTAATCTAAAAAATCGCTACGACACGCATAGACTTATCAGACGCTCTAGCGTGACGTTTGTGGGCTTTATGGTTCTAGTTTCGTAGTTTGCAAGCTTTGTGAATAACGTTCTGGGTGGGCTTTTTTCTCTTGCTGCGGTGCTGATTTTGCCATATATTTTTACGCGAATTTATCTAAAGAGCTATCCTACGAAAAAATACAGCAAACTTCTCATAAAAAACCAGCGCCTTTCTTTGACGATTTTTACGATTGAAAATTTAGCCAGCGTAGCTTTGATCCTCTATCCACTTACGCTCATAATAGCGGCGCTGATCGCTAAAAATAATGAGAGGATAATAGGTCTGTTTTTGAGCGGCTCAAATGTGTTATCGCTTTGTTTTCTCGTTTTTGTAGCGTGCTATCTGTTTAATCGAAGCACTTATATTCCGAAGGACGAAGCGTAAATTTCGCTAAATTTAACCTCGTGCCGGCGCCATGAATTTCATTAAATTTAGCCGCGCTTTTAAAATTTTACGACGCGGCGTCTCGTCGAATTTCGAAATTTAATAGTTTAAAATTTTACCTTGGCGAGACCTGCGCGCAAGCGAAATTTAAACCGAATATTCAGCCCCTCTTTATATGTAAAGGAATATAATTTCAAAGTAAATACAAACTTTGATTTAAAGGAGAAAAGATGCAAAATCAAAGACGAAACCTACTAAAGGTAGCCGCTTTGGCGGCGGGCGCTGCGATGCTCAGCACGAGCGAACTAGCTGCGAGCGAAAAGGCGTTTAAGCTCTCCAAGCGCGATCATAGCAAGCAAAGAGCGCTGCTGCTCTCAAGCTCGGGCTACAAGGACACGAAGTATCTATCGCACGCGGTGGCGTGGATCGGTAAATTTGCGCAGGAAAACAATCTCGCGGGCAAAAAGATCGTTTTCATCCCTTACGCGAGCCTACGCAGAAGCTACGACGAATATGAAAAGCGCGTCAAAGAGGCGCTTGCGAGCTTAAACTTAAACATCGTCGGCGTCCATCACGCTAAAAACGCCGCGAAGGAGGTCGCGAGTGCGGATTGCATATTCGTAGGCGGCGGCAACACCTTCAAGCTCGTGCACGATATGTATGAAAACGATCTCATCGCGTTAATCAGCAAAATGGTCGAGGACGGAACGCCGTATATCGGCTGGAGCGCGGGCTCGAACGTCGCGGGCGCTACGATGATGACGACGAACGATATGCCGATCATCGAGCCTGAGTCGTTTAATACCTTCAACATCTTCCCGTACCAGATCAATCCGCACTTCATCTCGGGCAAGCCTGCGGGGCACAACGGCGAGAGCAGAGAGGAGAGGCTGGAGGAATTTTTGATCGCTAATCAAAAATCGACCGTTTATGCGATGCCGGAGGGTACGGCGTTTTGGCTTGAGGGCGAGAAGGCGACCGTGCTAGGGCCTGCTGCGGTGCTAAAGATGAACTATAAGCAAAAGGTTAAATTGATCGAGCCGGGCAGCTCGTTTAAGTATTGATCGCACCTGCTCAAATTTAACCAAGAGGTGCGCCAGACGGCACCGCTAGTTTGAATACGCGAATCGGTTAAATTTTAATTGCGGCGCTCGGCTAAATTCGGGCGCCGCTTTTAAATTTACGCGGCAAAGCGTGCTTTGCTTATGCGGACGCGGATCAAAAGATAAGCGTCGATTTAAAGCGGCGCGCGATCGCCGAAGCCATAAAGAGTAAAATTTAAAACGCAGATAAAATGCCCCACGTCCACCTTCTTATGCCGCTCGGCGATTTTATTCCGTATATCGCGGACATCCTTGCCGGCTGCGGCGGGACGGTATATGTGCAAAAAAGCGGCGGCGCTTATAGTGCCGTAAAAATCGATGCGGGCGGCCGCCGAAACTTAACCGACCTGAGGCAAAGCTTAAATTTTTTTTATTTCGTCAAAACCGCCGCAAAAGCCTGAATTGCCCGCAAAGATATTTTACTACGATCTATATCGAAGCATCATCGAAGGTACGGGCGGACGGGAGACGCAAGAAGCTGTAGAGATGATCGTACTGCGGCTCGTCGCAAAAAATCCGGGCGCAGCTATTCGGAAAATTTTCGCCGCGATCAAAAACAAACTCAAAAACGACGAAGCGATCGGTCGCGGGCTTCGCTGCGGCGCTTCTTTTTACAAAGATTATTTTTACGCGAAGCGCTGCGCGGGCGGTAAAATTTTGAAATTTGATCTGAACAACGACAAACTACCGAATATTACGACGCCGTAAACGGGCGGCATCGATAGCGCGAGCAAAGGGCGGCGTCCAAGCTAGGCGGTGTCGACAAATTTTAAAAACAGGCAATGCGAGCGGCGGGTCTAAATTTTAACGCGACTTTAAATTTATGCGGTCTGAATTTATACGGCCTCAAGGGCTTGCGGCGTAGAATTTTAACCCCAAACGGCGCGCGTGAATTTAATAAAATTTGCCTCTGAAATTTAGCAAAGTTGGCTGATAAAATTCGCCGCTAAAATTTTTCAAAGCGGCGGCTTTAAATTTAGCGGCGCGGGCGAGCCTGCGCGGCGCCGTATAAATTAGCAAGACGAGGCGCGGAATTTCCGTCCGATTTGCAAAGCTTGGGTTTGAGCTTAAATTTAAAAATCCGTCCCGTCGCCGTAAGCTGAAATTTTGCGCGATTGTTTTAAAATGCGTTTAAAATTTTAAAGAGAGCTCATGGCATTTTCAGATTTTTTCAAAAAAGGCGGCAAAAATAGCGCAAACGCCGCAAAGATCGGCAAGACCGCGCAGGAGCGCAAGGATATAAGCATCGAAATTTTAAAATCGCAGGGCGTGCCGTATATAGATCATCTGCCGCTACGGTACGAGACGAGCGAGATCACTCCGCGCGAAAAAGACGAGGTCATCGCTCGCGCGATCTGTTCGTACGCGGCGATAATGTGCGCCTGCTCGATCAGAGACGAGGGTAAGCTTGCAGACGAGGATAAGCAGGGCGTGCGGGGCTTTCTAGATAACCGCTACGGCTGCATAGGCAAGCTCACGCGCATGGAGCGCCGCGTCGTAATCGGGCTCATCTACGATGTCGTCCGTGATCTGCTTGTAGGCGATCTTGCCTGCGGCGTCCACGACGAAAACCGCGCGACACGTTAGCCCCGCAAGCGCGCCGTCCGCGATCAGCATGCCGTATGCGCGCGCAAACTCCTTATCGCGAAAGTCGCTTAGGGCGCGTAAATTTTTGATCCCCTCGGTCGAGCAGAACCTGCTCGCGGCAAACGGCAGGTCCATCGAGATCACGAAAACCTCGGTATTTTTTATGCTCGCGGCGCGCTCGTTAAATTTGCGCGTCTCGGTCGCGCACACGTCCGTATCCAGGGACGGCACGGCGATGATGACCTGTGCCTTGCCCGTGCCGCCGCCTACTTTGACCTCGCTAAGATCGGCCGCGACCAGGCTGAGCTCGGGCGCCTTATCTCCAAGCTTAAGCTCGCTGCCTGAAAGGCTAACGCTTACGCCTTGTAATTTGGTTTGTTGCATGATTTTCCTTTGTTTTGAAATATTTAAAACGGGCGCATTATAAGCCCGTGAAAGCAGGCACCTACTAAATCTGAAAACAAGCGAGCTCGGGTGTTAGCTAGGCCTATATGAACGGCGCGTAGATTGCTCGAAGATAAAATTTTACGGCGTAAAGCGGCGGTGCAATTAAAGTGCCCGAGAATACCGCGACTTAGCATAAAGCACTGGTGATTGCGATCCGATATAGGTCTATGATAGTTGCGCTCCGCCTTAAGGCTACGCCGAAGGTAAAATTTCGCCCTATTTGCGCGATCCCGCTTGCGGCGACTTCGTCCGTGAATATAAATCAAAGCGCGATAGCGCCGCACGCGCTTTATCCGCGAATGAATAAATCTCTAGTAAAATGATAGGCGCGGCATCATGGGCGCATTTTAAGTTATGCTTTGGATTTTTAAATTTAATTGAAATTTTTTGATCTAAATTTGCAATCTACAGAAATCAAAATTTATGGATTGATTTATTTGGAGCTAAAGTTCGAGTTTAAATTTCGGCTCGTAAAGCGGGTTAAATTTTAAGTGCTGTTTTAAAATTTAAGAAGCGCCGGGGTTGGCGATAAAGTTATCGCCGCGCCCTAGCGCTCGTTAAGCTTAGCCGTTGCGCTTTTTGATGATCTCTTCGCCTACGTTTTTAGGAACCTCGTCGTAGTGATCAAATTCCATCGAATAGGTCGCGCGACCCTGCGTCTGAGAGCGCAGATCGGTCGAGTAACCGAACATCTCCGAAAGCGGACAAAATGCATCGATGATCTTGTTACCGCCACGCTCGCTCATGTTATTGACCTGTCCGCGGCGCTTGTTTAGATCGCCGATGACGTCGCCCATATACTCCTCAGGGGTTTCTACCTCGACCTTCATCATAGGCTCCAAGATCACGGCACCCGCTTTTCTAGCGCCCTCTTTAAAGCCCATAGAAGCGGCGAGCTTAAACGCCATTTCGGAGCTATCGACTTCGTGGTAGCTTCCGTCATAGACCGTTACGCGCACGTCCTCGACCGGATAGCCCGCCAAAACGCCGTTTTGCATCGCCTCTTGGCAGCCCTTATCGACCGCAGGGATATATTCTTTCGGAATCGCGCCGCCTTTTATATCGTTTACGAACTCATATCCGGTGCCCGGCTCCAAAGGCTCTAGGCGCAAAAATACGTGACCGTATTGACCGCGACCGCCCGATTGCTTGGCGTATTTGTATTCCTGCTCGACCGTTTTGCGGATAGTCTCGCGATATGCGACCTGCGGTTGTCCGACCTCGGCCTCAACCTTAAATTCTCTAAGCATTCTATCTACGATAATCTCAAGGTGTAGCTCGCCCATTCCCGAAATGATAGTTTGTCCGCTCTCTTCGTCAGTCGCGACCCTAAAGCTCGGATCTTCTTGCGCCAATTTTTGAAGCGCGATACCCATTTTTTCTTGATCGGCTTTGGTTTTAGGCTCCACTGCTACGCTAATAACCGGATCAGGAAATTCCATACGTTCTAAAATTACTTTATCTTTTTCGCTAGCTAGAGTATCGCCCGTAAGGGTATCTTTCAAACCCACAACAGCGCCGATCTCGCCCGCATATAGCTCTTTGATCTCTTCGCGTTTATTTGAGTGCATTCTTAACAAGCGGCCGATGCGCTCTTTTTTGCCCTTGCCGGTATTTACGACGTAGCTGCCGCTTTCCAAAACACCGCGATAAACGCGTACAAAGGTAAGCTGACCTACGAAAGGATCGGTCATAATCTTAAATCCAAGACCCGCGAACTCGCCCTCGTCGGTAGAGCTTACGTGAACCTCGCTGCCATCCTCATACTGACCCTTAATCGCAGGCACTTCATCAGGCGCAGGTAGATAATCTACGACCGCATCTAGCAAAGGTTGCACGCCTTTATTTTTAAACGCGGTACCGCATAGCATAGGAAAAAAGCTTAGGCTTAAGCAACCTTTCTTGATGCCCTTTTTAATCTCTTCTACGCTTAGCTCTTCGCCGTTAAAATACTTCTCCATCAAAGCTTCATCAGTCTCTGCTACCGCCTCAATCATCTTGTCGCGGTACTCTTGCGCTTTTTCTCGTAGCTCGGCAGGAATTTCAACGATCTCGGGAGCAGAAGGACCCTTGCTATCATCCCAAACGAGCGCTTTCATAGTGACTAAATCGATAACGCCTTTAAAATCGTCCTCAGCGCCGATCGGAATTTGAATAGGAACAGGATGTGCTTTGAGCCTATCTTTTACCTGCTGTTCGACATTATAGAAATTTGCGCCGACGCGATCCATTTTATTTACGAAAATAATGCGCGGAACATGGTATTTATTCGCTTGACGCCAAACGGTCTCGCTTTGAGGCTGAACGCCTCCTACAGAGCAAAATACTGCTACCGCACCATCTAAAACGCGCATCGAGCGCTCGACTTCGATAGTAAAATCAACGTGACCCGGAGTGTCGATCAAATTTATCTGATGATTATTCCAAAAGCATGTGGTAGCGGCAGACGTGATCGTGATGCCGCGCTCGCGCTCTTGCTCCATCCAGTCCATCGTAGCGGCGCCCTCGTGAACCTCGCCGATCTTATGGCTCATACCGGTAAAAAATAGAATTCTTTCGCTTGTAGTCGTCTTTCCAGCATCGATGTGGGCGGCAATACCGATATTTCTAACCATATGTAAAGGGGTTTTTCTTGCCATAATGCCCTCCTACCAACGATAATGCGCGAAAGCTTTGTTGGCTTCCGCCATCTTGTAGGT
Source organism: uncultured Campylobacter sp. (assembly GCF_938018035.1). Taxonomy (GTDB): domain Bacteria; phylum Campylobacterota; class Campylobacteria; order Campylobacterales; family Campylobacteraceae; genus Campylobacter_B. Next base: position 9,753 of record NZ_CALIJF010000333.1, read on the forward strand.
GTCTTCTTTCTTTTTAAATGAAGAGCCTTTAGAATTTGCGGCGTCCATAAGCTCGTAAGCCAGGCGCTCTATCATCGTGCGTTCGCTTCTTTTTCTCGCAAAAGAGATGATCCAGCGAATAGCTAGAGCCTGCTGGCGAGCCGGCCTGACCTCGATCGGAACCTGATAAGTTGCGCCGCCTACACGACGAGATTTTACCTCCATCAAAGGCTTAACGTTATCGATGGCGTCGTTGAAAATTTCGATACCTTTTTTCTCGCCGCCTTTATTGTCGATGAAATTTAAGGCGCCGTACATAATCTCGGTAGCGACGCTCTTTTTGCCGTCGAACATAAGCGAATTAATAAATTTTGTGATTACTTTGCTGTCATAAATCGGATCAGGCATAACTTCCCTAACGGGAGCTTTTCTTCTTCTCATTTTATTCCTTCAAATTTTAAAATTTTACTCAAACTCGGCAAAATCTAGTGCCGGTCTGTTTCGGCTAAACTATTTTTTAGGTCGTTTAGCACCGTATTTTGATCTTGCAACGGTTCGTTTTGCAACGCCTGCAGTATCTAGCGCACCGCGGACGATGTGGTATTTAACGCCCGGTAGGTCCTTTACGCGACCGCCGCGAACTAGCACGATGGAGTGCTCTTGTAGATTGTGACCTTCACCGCCGATATAGCTGATGACTTCAAATCCGCTAGTAAGCCTTACTTTGGCAACTTTACGAAGCGCAGAGTTTGGCTTTTTAGGGGTCGTGGTGTAGACCTTAGTGCAAACTCCTCTTCGTTGAGGGCAATTCTTTAGCGCGGGAGACTTCGATTTCTCGGTAAGCTTCTTGCGCTCTTTTCTGACCAATTGATTTATGGTTGGCACATCTTTCCTTTCACAAAAATTTATTCAAAAAGATTTGGATTATACTTTGTTTAAACTTACAGAAACGTAAATTTAACTAAATTTTAATCTCTAATCAGTACAAACTCTCCGCCGCCGCAGATCACTAAGCAGATCGCAGCAGAAAGATACAAATATACAATTTCCAGCTCAAATCCGCCCACACCGGTAAGCGCGCTCAACGGAGTGTGTAGGACATATATTATCATGAGCACGTTTGCGATCACAAGTAGAGCGCCTATGCGGCAAAATACGCCTATGATTATCATCGCTGGCGCCAGCACCTCGCCTACGTATGCGCCGTAAGCCACTAAATCCGGAATTCCTCTAGCTACTAGCATCGATTTTACGCCGTCTATGCCGTGAGTAAGCTTAAAAATTCCGTGCATTAAAAGACAAACTCCAAGCCCCAACCTGATAAACAACAGACCGAAATTTATGTTGATCATATTCATGTTTCATCCTTTAAATTTAGTGCTTGCGCCCAAAATTATTTTTTAAGTTTAACTTCCTTGTCTTTATACAAACCGGTTCCGACCGGAATTATGCGACCTAAAATTACGTTTTCTTTCAAGTCCTCCAATCGGTCAAATTTACCCGCGATACTAGCCTCGGTTAGAACCTTCGTAGTCTCTTGGAAGGATGCCGCCGAAATGACGCTATCGCTTCCAACAGCCGCACGAGTTACGCCCAGTAGCACGGACTCAGCGATCGCAGGCTCGCCACCAATTTTCATAATGCGCTCGTTTTCTTCTCTAAATCTGCGGCGGCTAATGAGATCGCCGACGATTAGCTGAGTATCGCCGCTATCGACGATTCGGACCTGGCGGAGCATCTGAGATACGATGATCTCGATATGCTTATCGCTGATAACGACGCCTTGAGAGCGATAAACCTGTTGAATTTCGCTTATCAGATAATAATGCAGCGCCTTTTCGCCTAAAATTCTAAGCACGTCGTGCGAGCTGATAACTCCGTCGGTAAGTTTCTCGCCTGCGTGGACGAACTCGCCGTTTCGCACTTGGATCTGGCGGCTCTTATCGATTAGATACTCCGCACTCGTTCCGTCTTCGCCCTCGATTACAATGCGCTCTTTTGCACGCAATGCCTTATCAAAGCGGACGGTTCCGTCGATGTCTGCGATAATCGCAGTATTTTTTGGACGGCGCGCCTCAAATAGCTCCGATACGCGCGGCAAACCGCCGGTGATATCTTTTGATTTCGCAGCAGCCTTCGGCGTCCTAGCCAAAATATCTGCAATCGCTACCTGATCGCCCTTGTTCGTAAAAATTGCGGTCTTCGGTCCTAGATTATATTTGATAGGCTCTCCCTTGCTAGGAGTAACGACGATAGCCGGTTTGACGCCCTGAGGTAGATACTCATTGATAACCAAACGGCTTTGACCTGTAGTCTCGTCATATTGTTCCGTAGCGGTATATCCAGGCTCGATATCCTCAAAGCTGATCTTACCCTCACACTCTGCAGCTACCGGGATGGAATACGGATCCCATTCCGCAATGATCAATCGATCGTCTTTTTTAGGCTTAGCGATAAGATCTTCGCTTTTTACGACGCTATTATCATCATAGGTAATGACCGATTCGCGCGGTATATAGTGGCGGATCGCCTCTCTGCCGTTTTCATCGGAGATGACTACGTACATACCCTTCTCGCTTACGACGTGACCTTTTTTGATATCTCTTAGTCTCTCTAAATAATCGCCCTTTAGGATGAAATATTTAAGCGTACCATTTGCTCCCGCTTTGATCTTTTGAGTTACCGGCTCGCCGTCTTTAACGCGAAGTTCGCTGGCAAACGGAATTCGAGTAGGGATATTCCAGTCTTCTTTTATAACCTCTACTAAACTATCATTTTCTCCAACGGTTTCGCCGTCTTTAAATACGATGTAAAATTTTCCCTCAACTTTACCGCTTACGCCCGCAAGCTCGGTAGGTTTGGCTAGATCGTGGCGTCGGATAGTATATTTAAATTCTTCCTTCTTGCCCTTTAGCATGATATTCACATCGTCGTGAGTTATATCGATACTTACCTTACCGGTAATTGGAGCTTTGATCTTTGGCTCTACCAAAAGTACCGCAGCGTTTCTGCGGTTCATTACGATATTTTTGCCGCCGTTTTCATAGGTCTTGACGTTATAATATCTGATAAAGCCCTCTTTATCGGCGATTACTTGGCGATCTTGCTGCTCGGTAGATGCGGTACCGCCGGCGTGGAAGGTTCGTAGCGTAAGCTGCGTGCCCGGCTCGCCGATTGATTGCGCAGAGATGATACCGACCGCTTCGCCCGGTTTTACTAGCTTGCCCTCGCCCAAATTTACGCCGTAGCACTTCGCGCAAACCCCTTTTTCAGCCTTGCACGTAATAGGCGTGCGGATGCTTACGGATTTGATGCCGGCATCGACTATGGTGCGTACCTCATTAACGCCTAGAAGCGTGCCTTCGGTGAATAAAATTTCATTCGATACCGGATCAATCACATCCGAGCTTAGCACCCTACCCATAATCCTATCGGCTAGACTTTCTATTTGCGTTCCGTTTTCTACGATCTCAGTAACCTCGATACCCTCGTGCGTACCGCAATCGTGCATCGTAACTCTGACGTTTTGCGCGACGTCGATCAGCTTTCGCGTCAGATAGCCCGCGTTTGCAGTCTTAAGCGCAGTATCGGCAAGACCTTTACGCGCGCCGTGAGTCGAGATGAAATACTCATTTACGTTCAGACCCTCTCTAAAATTTGAAGTGATCGGCGTTTCGATGATCGAGCCATCCGGCTTACTCATCAGACCTCTCATACCCGCTAGCTGCTTGATCTGCTCCGCGCTACCTCGCGCGCCGCTATCGGCCATCATATAAATAGAATTAAAGCCGTCCTTATCCTTCTCCATCATCTTCATCATCTCATCGGCTAGCTTCTTGCTGGTGCTGGTCCAGATGTCGATCGTTTTATTATAGCGCTCGCCGTCGGTTAGCAAACCCGCGCCGTATTGGTTCTGAACTTCTCTGACCTGCTTTTTAGCCTCTTCTACAAGACCCGCTTTAGACTTCGGCACGATGATGTCCGAAACGGAGATCGATACACCCGCTTTAGTAGCGGATTCAAAGCCTAAATTTTTAAGATTATCCAAAAATTCCGCGCTTATCTCAAGGCCGCCGTTTTTATAGACGTAATCGACAAGCTCGGCGATATCCTTTTTCTTCATAATCTTATTCCAAAGATGATCCGGAATAAAGCTAGGCAGGATCGATTTGATGATCAAGCGGCCCGCGGTCGTAAAGATAATGCGGCGATCGATCATCGTTTTGATTTTAGCGTGGATATCTAGGGCGTTTGCCTCTACGGCGAGCATTACCTCATCGACGTTTGCAAAAATTTTATTTGTTCCTTTTGCGCCCGGCTTTTCGAGGCTTAGATAATAAATTCCTAAAACCATATCCTGGCTAGGCACCGCGACGGGTTTTCCGCTAGCAGGAAGCAAGATATTCATCGAGCTAAGCATTAAAATTTTGCATTCCGCAATCGCCTCTTGGCTAAGCGGTACATGCACAGCCATCTGATCGCCGTCGAAGTCAGCGTTGAACGCGGCGCAGACTAAAGGATGCAGCCTGATCGCCTTGCCCTCGACGAGTACCGGATGAAACGCCTGAATAGACATCTTATGAAGCGTCGGTGCGCGGTTTAGCATAACCGGGTGATCCTTTACGACCTCCTCCAAGCACTCCCAAACTTCATTGATCCTATTTTCAATCATCTTTTTAGCCTGCTTAACGGTCGTTGCATAGCCCTTCTCTTGAAGGCGAGCGATTAGATGCGGCTTGAATAACTCAAGCGCCATCGTCTTAGGCAGACCGCACTGATCCATGCGTAAATTTGGACCTACGACGATGACGGAGCGGCCCGAAAAATCCACGCGCTTGCCGAGTAAATTTTGACGGAAGCGGCCCTGCTTACCTTTAATGATCTCGCTTAGAGATTTAAGCGGTCGCTTATTAGCGCCCTTCACGGCATTGGCGCGACGTCCATTGTCAAAAAGCGCGTCCACCGCCTCTTGAAGCATTCGTTTTTCATTGCGGATGATGATCTCGGGCGCGTCGAGCTCCATCAGCCTTTTAAGTCTAGAATTTCGATTTATGACGCGTCGATATAGATCGTTTACGTCCGAAACCGCAAATTTTCCGCCTTCAAGGCTTACAAGCGGGCGTAGATCGGCAGGTAGTACGGGAAGATTTGTAATCATCATCCACTCGGGCTTATTGCCGGAATTTAAAAAGCTCTCGACGACCTTTAGACGCTTGACGATAGTTTTTTTCTTCGCTTCGGAGTTTGTGTTAGCCATCTCCTCCTTCAAAGAATTTAAAATTTCAACTAAATCAAGCTCAGCTAGCATATCGCGGATTACCTGACCGCCCATTTTAGCGACGAAGCCCGTCTGCGAAAAGCGTTCTTTTAGGCTCTGATACTGCTCTTCGTTTAAAACGTCGTATTTCTCGACCTTTTTGGAATTTTCGTTGTCGTAAAATGCCTCGCCTGCACTTTCCACGATATACGCCTCATAGTAAAGCACGCGCTCGAGATCTTTCATCTTGATGTTTAGCAGCGTACCTATGCGACTAGGCAAGGAATTTACGTACCAAATATGCGCCACCGGCGTTACTAACTCAATATGCCCCATTCTAGTACGGCGAACCTTCGAGCTCGTGATCTCGACGCCGCACTTTTCGCACTTCCAGCCTTTGTAGCGCATCTTTTTATACTTGCCGCAGATGCACTCATAGTCTCTTACGGGGCCGAAAATTTTAGCGCAAAATAGACCGTCGCGCTCCGGCTTGAGCGTGCGGTAGTTAATAGTCTCGGGCTTTTTGACCTCGCCGTGGCTCCAAGCCTTGATCTGCTCGGGACTAGCAAGCCTGATTGCAAACGCGTCGAAGTCGTGGACTCTGGCGTCCTCTTTTATTTCTATTCTTTCTAAATTTGAATTATCGCTCATTTATTCTCTCCATTCTCGTAAATTTCAACGTCTAGAGCAAGCGATTTAAGCTCGTTTGTTAAAACAAAAAATGTCTCAGGAATTCCGGTAGACGGAACGTTTTCGCCTTTTGTTAGCGCCTTATACGCAGCCAAGCGTCCGTCGACGTCGTCGGATTTGATCGTTAGCATCTCGCGAAGCGTGTATGCCGCGCCGTATGCCTCCAGAGCCCAAACTTCCATCTCTCCAAATCTTTGACCGCCGAATAGCGCCTTGCCGCCGACCGGCTGCTGCGTGACTAGGCTGTAAGGACCTGTACTTCTTGCGTGAACCTTCTCGTCGACTAGGTGGTGCAGCTTAAGATAATACATGCAGCCCACGTTTACGCGCTCTTTGATCTTTTCGCCGGTGCGACCGTCGTAAAGCTCGGTCTTGCCGTCCTGATCGATGCCCGCCATTTCAAATAGCTTTTTGAAATCCTCCGGCACAATGCCTTCGAATATCGGAGCGGAAAATCTAACGCCCTTAGCCCAGTCTCTAGCGTATTTCAAAAGATCTTCGTCGCTGATCTTCTCAAGCGTTTTTTTAGCCTGCATTAGCTTGGAAACGCCCGCTATCTCTATCATCTTTGCGCGAAGGGTTTTTATCCATTCGCCCGTTTTCTCCTCTAAAATTTTAGCGATCTGCTCTCCTAAGCGCCAGCCCACAAGACCTAAGTGGCTCTCCATTATCTGACCGATATTCATACGACTTGGAACGCCGAGAGGATTTAGCACGATATCCACGCGCTGTCCGCTAGGCAGATACGGCATATCGACCTCAGGGACGATATTTGAAACGATGCCCTTATTTCCGTGGCGACCCGCCATCTTATCGCCCACTTTTAGCTTGCGCTTGGTAGCGATATAGACCTTTACGAGCTTAACGACGCCGCTTGGCAAGATATCGTCTTTTTCTAAAATTTCGATCTTTTCGTCATGCTCCTCTTTGAGCTTGCGCTTCTCGTTTTGGAAATGGTTTTTTAGCTCTTCGTATTCCTTCTGAACAGCTTTAGAATAAGCCTTAACGAAGGAATTTAACGTAAAGCGGTTGGAGCTTTCAAGCTCCTCTTTTTTAACCTTATCGCCCTTTTTATAATCTTTTTTATTTAGGCTTTGATCGCTTTGCAAAGCGCTTTTAGAAAGAAGCGCCACTACCTTTAGCATCTCTTCGCGATCAAGCATCAAAAGCCTATCGTGATGCTCCCTTTCGAGCTCGGTTTTTTCATCTTCATAGGCTTTGTTCGTGCGTGGATCCTTCTCGTAGCCCTTTTTGGTAAAAATTTTAACGTCGATTACCACGCCTTCCATAGAGGCGGTCGCGTAGAGAGATTTATTTACCACATGTCCCGCCTTCTCGCCAAAAATTGCGCGCAAAAGCCTCTCTTCAGGCGTCGGTTTAACCTCGCCCTTCGGAGTTACCTTGCCTACCAAGATCATGCCCGGCTTGACGTGAGTACCGATCTTTACGATACCGCTATCATCGAGGTGGGTAAGCTCCTCCTCTTTGATATTAGGAATGTCGCGCGTGATCTCCTCCACGCCGTCTTTAAGCTCTCTAGCCTCGATCTCTTTTTCATAAACATGCACGCTGGTGTATTCGTCGGCACGAATCATCTTTTCGCTCATGACTACGGCGTCCTCGTAATTGTAGCCATGCCACGGCATGAAAGCTATAAGAGCGTTTTTACCGATCGCAAGCTCGCCGCCGTCCATGCTAGGACCGTCGGCTATGATTTGACCTGCCTTTATCACGTCGCCTTTTCGCACAATAGGGCGCTGTGAAAAGGTAGTGTTTTGGTTAGTGCGTAAATTTTTCTCCATCGAGTAGTGATCGATAAACGGACCTTTTTCGTCCTCGCCCAAAATGAATATATTTTTATTATCGACCTTCTCTACGACGCCGTCGCGACCGGCTTTGATCGCTTCCCACGAATCGCGCGCAATGACCGCTTCCATACCCGTTCCTACGATAGGAGCGGTAGAGTGCAGAAGCGGCACGGCTTGGCGCTGCATATTTGAGCCCATCAAGGCGCGGTTAGCATCGTCGTGTTCCAAAAACGGAATCAGCGATGCCGCTACGCCCGCGACCATACCGGAGCAAAGGTCTATCAGCGAAATATCCTCGCGCTTGGCCATGATGTTTTCGCCGTCTTTTCTAACCTCCAAAAGCTCCTCTACGATATTGCCCTCTTCGTCCAATTTAGCGGACGCAGGAGCGATTACGAGCCCCTCTTCCTGCGTAGCGGTAAGATAGACGATCTCGTCGATGACCTTGCCGTTTACGACCTTTTTATACGGAGCCTCGACAAAGCCCAGATCATTTACCTTCGCATAGGTCGCTAGGGTGTTAATAAGACCGATGTTTTGACCCTCAGGGGTCTCGATAGGGCAAATTCTACCGTAGTGCGTAGGATGGACGTCGCGCACCTCAAAGCCGGCGCGCTCTTTAACTAAACCGCCCTCGCCCAGCGCAGATAGACGACGCTTATGCGTAACCTCGCTAAGCGGGTTGGTCTGATCCATAAACTGGCTTAGCTGGCCGCCGGTGAAAAATTCCATAAGCGTAGTGGTGATGATTTTAGGATTTACGAAATCATACGGCATAAGCTCGTCTAAATTTCCGCTAATGCCGGTAAATTTATCTTTGATCGCCTTTTGAACCTTGATAAATCCAAGGTGCATCTCGTTTGCCAAAAGCTCTCCGATCGAGCGGATGCGGCGATTGCCGAGATTATCGCGATCGTCGATGAAGCCGTCGCCGTTTTTAACTCTAATTAAATATTTCGCCGTCTTGATAATATCCTCGCTGGTTAGCACGGTTACGTACTCCGGCGCCTCGATGCCTAGTTTGTGATTCATCTTCATACGGCCGACTTTAGTTAGATCGTAGCGCTCCGGATTAAAAAACAGATCGTTTACGAAGCTCTTTGCCGCTTCTTTTACCACCGGCTCGCCCGGGCGCATAACCTTGTAAATTCTAATCGCTGCCAGATCGTTCTCGTCGTCTATGCCCTCACTTTGTTGTAAGAGCTTAAGCGCGTCTGCATCTTGAATAAAAGAATTTATGATTGAAGTATCTACGCCGCTAGCTAGGTCGTTAGCGATCGTAAATTTTTTCTCGGTGTTAGCGATCTTGGCTAGCTTGCCCTCATCTAGCGCAGTTAGCGAATCAAAAAGTACTTCGCCGCTATTTTTATCGACGATGGCATCGGCCAGGTAGCGCTCGGCTAAAATTTCAGCCGGATACTCGATGAGCTTTAGTCCGTCCTCTGCTAACTTCTCCGCTTTTTTGACCGTTAGGCGTTTGCTTGCTTGATGAAGCACCTCGCCCTTTTCGTTTATAATGTCGTAATCGAGCCTGCCCGCGTATTCTTTAGGATCGAAATCGGTCAGGAATTTTCCTTTTTTAATATAGATCGTCTTAATAGGATAAAATAATTTTATTATGTCTTGTTTTTTGTAACCGAGTGCGCGAAATAGGATCGTGATCGGAACCTTGCGCCTTTTATTTATGCGCACGTATAATACGTCTTTTACGTCGTATTCGAAGTATAGCCAGCTGCCGCGATCCGGTATTATTTGAGCGGTGTAGATGAGTTTATTTAAAACCGTAGGGCTCTCTTCCTCTTTGAAGATTACGCCCGGGCTTCTGTGCAGCTGATTTACGACGACGCGCTCTACGCCGTTAATGATAAATGAAATTCTATCGGTCATTAGAGGAATGTCGCGAATGAATATATCTTGCTCTTTGATCTCTTTTACGCCGATTTTTTTGCCTGTCTTTTCATCACGCTCATGCACTAGCAAACGGAGCTTCATCTTTAAATTTACCGAATAAGTAAGCCCTCTTTCCATGCATTCTCTAATCGAATACTTTGGCTTTGAAATTTCGCTACTTACATACTCGATACTTAGTCTATTCTGTGCATCGTGGATAGGAAAAATGGCTTTGAAAACCTTCTCTATGCCGCTTTCTCCATCCGAGTTATCAAGATTTAAAAAATGATCAAAACTTTTCTTTTGTAGTTGTAATAAATTCGGAATTTCGATGTCTTTGGGAACCTTTGAAAAATCCACCCTAAGACGATTTCCTGAATATAGGCTGTTTAACATTCCACTACCTCGTAGTTGTATTTTAAAGAAAGAAGTGCCGATGCGACGCACCGGCACACATTTGTATGCGAAATTTTAAAATTCCGCGATTTATTTGAGTTCGACTTTAGCGCCTGCTTCTTCAAGCTCTTTTTTGGCCTTCTCGGCATCTTCTTTGTTAAGTCCCTCTTTAAGAACGGACGGAGTAGCCTCGGTAGCGTCTTTGGCTTCTTTTAAACCAAGACCTGTTAGGGCGCGAACAACCTTAATTACGTTGATTTTCTTGTCACCCGCATCAAGCAATACGACGTCGAATTCCGTTTTCTCTTCAGCCGCTGCCGCACCTGCGCCGCCTGCACCTGCGCCGCCAGCCACCATAACCGGAGCTGCGCTTACGCCGAATTTTTCTTCGAATTCTTTAACTAACTCGCTAAGCTCTAGCACCGAAAGATTAGAGATATACTCTAAAACATCTTCTTTTGAAATTGCCATTTTATTCTCCTAAATTTTAATTAAGCGCTAGCTTCTTTTTTCTGCTTAAGCGCATTTAAGCCGATCGTAAAATTTTGGATCGGCGCATTCCATACTTGAAGTAGCATCGCGATAAGCTCGTCTCTCGAAGGCATCTTCGAAAGCGCTCTAACCTTATCTATGCCGGCTACTTCCCCATCGATATGAGCGGTCTTAAGCTTAAAAATTTCATTTTTCTCTTCAAATTTAGCCGCTACTTTACATACAGAAAGCTGCTCGCCCCATAAGAAGATATTGGTATCTTTAAAGCTAAGTCCATTTTTTTCGGCATTTTTTAAAGCGATATTGGCTAGAGTATTTTTGATAACCCGAACCTTTACGCCCGCTTCACGCGCGCTATTTCTAAGATCTTCAAGCTGCTTAACGCTAAGGCCTTTAAAATCGGAAATTACTATAGCTTCGCTAGCTTTGAAAGCCTCGCCAAGCTCCGCTACTATCTTTGATTTTTCGTCTCTCGTCATTAGGTCTCCTTTCCGATCGGTGATTTCAAGCCAAGCGATCGAAATTTTAAAATTTCGATCAATTAAGTTAAAAACCTTGAGCTATCTCCAATCTAAGATAAAAATTTAAAATTTTATTTTAAATCGATTATTTCTTGATTATCCAGCGTAACCGCAGGACTCATAGTAAGTGAAAGCGATGCATGAGTTACGTATCTGCCCTTCGCAGTCGCTGGCTTATGCTTATTTATGGTTTTAATAAACGTCGTAAGATTGTCTAAAAGCTGCTCTTTGCTAAAGCTAGCCTTGCCAAGGCCTGCGTGGATATTTCCCTGCTTATCGACGCGGAAATTTACCTGTCCACCCTTAGCATTTTTAACGGCCTGAGCGACATCCATAGTAACGGTACCGGTTTTAGGGTTCGGCATAACGCCTTTTGGACCAAGAATACGACCTACCTTACCGACTAGTCCCATTAAATTTGGAGTGGCGATAAGAACGTCGAAATTTATATTTCCTTTTTGAATCTCTTCGATCAGATCATCGGCGCCCACGATATCGGCACCCGCTTCGCTAGCCTCGCTAGCTTTTGCGTCCTTTGCAATCACGGCTACTCGAACGCTCTTGCCTGTACCGGCAGGTAAAACGACCGAGCCGCGCACCATCTGATCGGCATGTCTTGGATCTACGTTTAGTTTAAGAGCGATCTCCACCGTCTCGTCAAATTTAGCAGAAGCTAGAGTTTTTACTGTGCTTACCGCTTCGTCTACACTATAAATTTTATTTACGTCAACTTTTTTTAAAAGTTCGTTGAATCTTTTTGAATTTTTTGGCATATATTTCTCCGCAATTAAAGTGCTACCGCTTTTTTAAACCTTAGCGGTCAAAAGGTCTAGTCAGTGACCGTAATACCCATAGAACGAGCCGAACCCGCTATAATCCTAGCAGCCTGCTCTCTATCTTTGGTATTCAGATCGGCGATCTTTTTCTCGACGATCTCTAAAACTTGAGCCTTAGTTAAGGATGCTACCTTCTTTTTAAGAGGATTGTCCGAACCCTTATCTATCTTCGCCGCTTTTTTGATCAAATCCGTCGCAGGCGGTTGTTTAGTGATGAAAGTAAAGCTTTTATCGGCATAAACCGTGATGATAACAGGGATATTAAAGCCCGCCATATCTTTGGTTCGCTCGTTAAACGCTTTGCAAAATTCCATAATATTAACGCCCTTTTGACCTAGTGCAGGACCTACCGGCGGGCTTGGATTTGCTTTTGCGGCCGCTATTTGCAGCTTGATTTCGCCAACAACTTTCTTAGCCATAAATTTACTCCTTATAAAATTTAAATAATCTTTTCAACTTGCGAGTATGAAATTTCAATCGGCGTGCTTCGTCCGAAGATCGAAACATTGAGGCGAAGCTTGCCATGGATCATATCATACTCTTCTACGATGCCGTTGAAATTAGCAAAAGGCCCATCGACGATCCTAACCGTCTCGCCCTCATCAAAATTAATCTTGGGCTTAGGAGCCTCGCGATTATTAATCTTTTCTAGAATTATTTCGATATCTTTTTCCGGTAACGCAGAGGGCTTCTTAGCCTCGCCGATAAAGCGACTAACCTTAGGTAGCATCTGAATTCTATGCCATAAAGTGGTATCCAGATCTAAATTTGCAAAGCAATATCCTGGATATAAGCTACGCTCTTTAATGGTTTGCTTTGTATTTTTGACCTCTATAACATCTTCGGTAGGCACTAGCACTTCGCCGATCTTAGCCTCAAGTGCTTCATCTTGCTTTAGAGCTTCTATTGCACGCTTTACCGCCATCTCGCTGCCAGCGTAAGTTTGTATCGCATACCATTTATTTGCCATATTACGATCCTTACTTAGGCCGTTATCAAAGCGGACATAATCAGATCCACTAGCGCTAAAAACAGTGCGATAACTACGACTACGACTACTACAGAGATATATGCTGTTTTAGTCTGATCTTTAGTCGGGAAAATTACCTTATCTAACTCTACTTTTGCTTGTTTATAATACTCTTTTACTTTTTCCATACCCAATCCTCGTGGCAGGGCAAGAGGGATTCGAACCCCCAACCATCGGATTTGGAATCCGGCGCTCTACCGTTGGAGCTATTGCCCTATAACAATTAGCCTTTTAACTTTACTTCTTTATGAAGCGTGTGCTTTTTTAATCTAGGGCAATATTTTTTAAGTTCTAGTTTTTCGGTCGTAGTTTTGCTATTTTTATAAGTAGTATAGTTAATATCGCCACTTTCGGAGCATTTTAATCCGACCTTTACTCTACTTGAATTCTTTGCCATTTGGTTTCCTTGAATAAAAAAGCAAGCGGAATTTTAAAATTCCGCTTGCAAAAAATTAAGCGATGATTTTCGAAACGACGCCTGAACCTACGGTGTGACCGCCTTCGCGAATCGCGAAGCGAGTACCTTGCTCAAGAGCAATCGGAGCAATTAGCTCAACGGTAATTTTAACGTTGTCGCCAGGCATTACCATCTCGGTTCCCTCAGGAAGAGTAATCGAACCGGTAACATCTGTCGTACGAACGTAAAACTGCGGTCTATAATTATTAAAGAATGGAGTATGGCGTCCGCCCTCTTCTTTAGTTAGGATATAAACCTCGCCCTCAAATTTAGTATGAGGAGTGATCGATTTAGGTTTGCATAGAACCATACCGCGCTCTACTTCCTCTTTCTTAGTACCGCGCAATAAAACACCTACGTTATCGCCGGCTTCACCTTGGTCCATCTCTTTTCTAAACATCTCAACGCCGGTAACGGTAGTAGTTTGAGTAGGTTTAATACCTACGATCTCGATAGTATCGCCAACTTTAACTATACCTTTTTCGATTCTACCGGTTACAACGGTACCGCGACCGGAAATCGAGAAAATATCTTCGATCGGAAGAAGGAAATCTTTATCAGTATCGCGAACAGGAGTTGGAATATAGCTATCAACCGCGTCCATAAGCTCCATAATCTTTGCAGACCATTCGCCATCTTGTCCGGCTTTGGCTTCCTCAAGAGCCTTAAGAGCAGAGCCTTTAATGATTGGAGTCTCGTCACCAGGGAATTTATACTCTTTTAAAAGATCTCTAACTTCCTCTTCAACTAGCTCTAAAAGATCTGGATCATCGACCATATCGGTTTTGTTTAGAAAAACTACGATATAAGGAACGCCTACTTGGCGAGAAAGCAAGATATGCTCGCGAGTTTGAGGCATAGGACCATCTGCAGCGGAAACAACTAAAATAGCTCCGTCCATCTGAGCCGCGCCGGTAATCATATTTTTTACGTAGTCGGCGTGACCAGGGCAGTCAACGTGAGCATAGTGACGTTTCTCGGTCTCATATTCGATGTGAGACGTAGCGATAGTAATACCGCGCTCTTTTTCCTCTGGAGCGTTATCGATATTGTCGTAGTCTTTTAGCTCGGCTAGACCCTTCCTGGAAAGAACAGCAGAAATAGCAGCTGTCAAAGTAGTCTTACCATGGTCAACGTGACCGATGGTACCAATGTTTACGTGTGGCTTGTTACGATTAAATTTTTCTTTAGCCATCATATCCTCCGTTATTGATTTGTGGATTACACAACAAACTAAGCGACTCTATTTTATGGAGCTCATAGCGGGACTTGAACCCGCGACCTCTTCCTTACCAAGGAAGTGCTCTACCTCTGAGCCATATGAGCCTAAACTCAGGCAAAGAGAAATCGCTACCAATACCCAACAATGCGACCAAAATTTAGATTATGTAAGCATATAAAAGCAGTTAAGTTTTACAGCTCCCAGTAAACCTAAATGGTGGAGCGGGAAACGGGGCTCGAACCCGCGACCCTCAGCTTGGAAGGCTGATGCTCTAGCCAACTGAGCTAATCCCGCATCAAAAATTCATGGTGGTGAGACGTGGATTCGAACCACGGAAGGCAAAGCCAGCAGATTTACAGTCTGCCCTCGTTGGCCACTTGAGTATCTCACCCTTTGATGAAATCTGGTCAAACACTGTTACAAAAAATGGAGCTGGTGGACGGGATCGAACCGCCGACCCACTGCTTACAAGGCAGTAGCTCTACCAGCTGAGCTACACCAGCATTTTGAAATTGAAGTGGCAATTATAACCGAAAAATCCCCAATTGTCAAGGCTAAAACAGCCTATTTTAAAATTTCATAAAATTTCTGCTATAATGCGCGCAATTTTAAATTTTAAGGAATTTTATATGAAAATCGTACCTTGGATCATAATAGTTTTTATGATTTATTTGATTTATTATTTTATCTCCCGCTCCGAAAAGCGTCTAAATACCCTTGAAAAGCGCCTAAATAAGATAGAAGAAAACTTAAGCGAGATAAAAAAGGCTACCGAAGCCAACAGGCTTTTGATCGAAGAAGCAAAGCTGGACTCTGAAGATAACGCAAAAGAGCAAGAATAAAATTAAATTTAAAGCCCCGGTCTCGCTAGCTTAGCCTTTTTTGCTAAATATCTCGTGCTAAAAATTATGAATATATTTTATAGTGCACTTTGGCATTTTTGAAAGAAATTTTGCCGCAACGTCGAAACCGCGAAGTGCAAGAAGCTCATACGTAACTAATTCTTAAATTTTACGAAATTTAAAATTCGCGCTTTAAGCCTGCTCCGCCACGCAAATCCACGCAAATTAATAAATCAAAATTCCAGCCATTAGCCGCAAATTCCATAGAATTTCAAACAATACCGCCTAAAATTAGAATTCCTGCTAAAATCCATCCCTCAATTCAACTTCTTAAAATTTTGCGCAAAATCGCTCAACAAAATTCTAAACCACAAAATTTTAGTATTTAAAATCATATTAATCAACCCCGCCGCAGAGCAAAACCTGTGGGCTTGCCGCCCCCGTGCACCGCTTCAGGCTGATATATCCGAAAGCTTAAAAGTGTAGACCGCAACCTCTGCAAGCTAACGATAAAATTTAATCATAATTTTTAAAAACCAAAATTTCAAAAGCACGGAATTTTGTCCCAGGATGTGAATTGAGTAAAAAGCTAACGAAATGCAGGAATTTCACAAATGTTAAATTTTATCCATTGGAATTTTCCTCACTCATAAGCGCCTCAGCGATGAGCTCTAGCGGATTTACGCACCTCATCTGCGAGCCACTTAAAGAAAGCGAATTATTTAGCTGCATCCTGCACGCACTGCACTCAGCAGAGACTACGCGCACGGGTAGATCCGCCATTGCGCGCGCCTTAACTAATCCTGCTTCACGCGCGAGCTCGTAACGCTCGGTCTGCATCGTCACGCCGCCAAATCCGCAGCATTTATTAGGCTCATCCATCTCGGTTATTTCGTAGTTTTGAGCGAGCAAGCCGCGCGGTTCTTTCCAAATACCCTGCATTTTGCGGGCATGGCACGGATCGTGATAGGTAATCGCTAAAGCCCTTTTGCCGCGGCGCATCAAAAGATCACTTAAGTTTGTAAATTTATAAAAGTATTCGCTCGCCATAAAAATTTTACTCGCAAGCTTTTGCGCACGGGCTTTCCATTGCGGCTCATTTTCAAAAAAATTCGCGTAATCCACCCGCAGCATCGCAGAGCACGTAGCCTCGGGCACGATAATTGCATCAAGAGCAGGCATGACTTTTTCGAAATATGCTATATTAAATTTTGCCACGCGTTCAACCGCCGCAAAATCTCCCGTAAAATACGCAGGAGCGCCGCAACAGGCTTGTTCCTTCATCAAATTTACGTTTAGCTTTAGCGCTCGCGCGATATGTAAAACCGCCTCGCCTACGCCCGTGTAAGCGTAGTTTGCCATGCAGCCTATAAAAATTCCGATAGTTTTTTCGCCGCCGTTGTCGATAAATTCTGCATGAGAGTTCATAAAGCTCTTTTTCGCAGGAGCAGGCAACAAGCGCTCTTTTTTAAGTAGTGGCAAGTCAAATCTAGGCGACATAGAGCTTTGCGTATCTTTTCGCATCTTAAAGCCACAGCTAAGAAACACGTATCCAAGCGCTGCTGCTAGATCCAGCGCTTTGCGGTGCCCAAGCAGCCAAAACGCAGCTTTTTTGTACCACGCGATGCCAAATTTTTCCGCAATGCGCGCGCGAACATTCTCGATTGCCGTATCTATGGGCAAAGACTCGCCGCAAATATCTACGCAGTTGGTGCATAAAAAGCAGCTCTCAAAAATTTTCTTAGCGTTTTTATCAAGCTTTAGTTCATTCCTGCCGTAAGCGCCCAAAAGATCCACAAATCCGCGCGGGCTCGTTACTTCATCGCCGTTAATGCCATGAATCGTGCAGACTTGGATACATTTACCACATTTTACGCAGCGCTCGCTAAGTGCCGCAAAATCGAACGCTCCAAGCTTTGCCCTACTCATAGCCGCGCCGCTTAGACGGTTTTAGAAAAGCGCTTCTCGCCCAAATTTTTACCCATATACTCATCAAAGCACATCGCGATATTGCGGATCAAAAGCGTGCCGGTGGGCGTTACGGAAATTCTATTCGGCGAGACTTGCACGAAATCCTTTAGCGCCTCAAGCTGTTTTAGGCTCGCGCTAAAATGCTCGAAAAATTTTATCTTAAATTTCTCCTCGATCGCCTCTATATCGACGCAAAAATTACTCATCAGCCCCATAATCACCTCTTTGCGCAGCAGATCCTCTTCGTTTAGCAAAACGCCCCTGCAATACGGCAGCCTGCCCGCATCTATCGCGGCCTCGTAAGCGTCCATATCTTTGAAATTTTGCGCGTAGTGGCGCGCGCCCTCGCCGATGCTAGTTAACCCGATGCCGATCAGATCGGCGCCGCCCTTGGTCGTATAGCCCTGGAAATTGCGGTGTAGCGAGCCGTTTTTAAGTGCAGTATGAAGCTCGTCCGCGGGCTTTGAGTAGTGATCCATACCAATCATCTCATATCCGTTCGCGCTTAAAAAATCGTGCGTAAATTTTAAAATTTCAAGCTTCACCTTCGGCTCTGGCAGTGTCGTCTCGTCAAATTTACGCATAGATTTTTTTATCCACGGCACATGCGCGTAGTTAAAGATCGCAAAGCGGTCCGGATCAAGCGAAAGCGCAAGCTCCAGCGTGCGCTTAAAGCTAGCTAGGCTCTGATACGGAAGCCCGTAGATCAGATCCATATTTATCGATTTTATCCCTCTCTCACGCGCCATAGCTATGACGTCCCTCGTAAGCTCGAAAGGCTGGATGCGGTGGATCTCCTTTTGCACGCGCTCGTCGAAGTCCTGCACGCCGTAACTGATGCGGTTAAAGCCGTTTGAAACGAGCACGTCAAGCTGCTCGGCATTTAAAAACCGCGGATCGATCTCGCAGCTGATCTCGGCTTCGGGGCTGAAATTTTTAAAATATTTTTTGATGTTTTTTATGTGGCGCGCGAGCTGTTCGGCGCTAAAATATGTAGGCGTGCCGCCGCCGAAGTGCATCTGCACGACCTGCCGCGAGCCGTCCACGACGCCGCTTAAAATTTGCATTTCGCGCTCGATATAGTCCAAATACCGATCCATCTTGTCGCGCTTGCCTGTGTAGATTACGTTGCAGCCGCAAAAATAACAGGCGGAGCGGCAAAACGGCATGTGAAAGTAAAGCGACAGCGGCGTGGAGCTTTTCTGATTTTTCAGCTCGTTCAAATACCCGTCGTAACTGAAGTTTTCGCTAAATTCCAAAGCGGTCGGATAGCTCGTGTAGCGGGGTCCGGGGCGCGAAAATTTCGCGTAAGCGTCGAAGTCTATGCTATTCACGGCCGCCCGCCTTGGTTTTGATAAGCTCTTCGATGTCGATGAAAAGGTTCGGATGCAGGCTTTTTACGCGCGAAACGACGGCATCGACGTCTAAGCTTAATCTTTTCGCACTCGGATTTGCGCCCGTTAGCCTTCTGATCTCGTCCATGCACACGATCCACGCGTCGCCGAAATCCACCGGCGTATGCTGCAAAATCGAGCGCTCAAGCTTGAGATTAAAATTTTCCTGCATCGCGTTTTTGGTCGCGGCGATGAGATTTGCAAGCGATTTTATCGAGATCATCGTGTGCACTTCGTTATTTTCGTCGATGCCGAACCACGGCTCCTCGTCGCTCCACGAGCCGCTTTTTAAAGTGAGTTTTTTCTCGTTGTCCTCGCCCTGTGAAATTTCAAAAACCGTCCTTTTCGAGCTATCAAGCCCGAAAAATTCGCTCGCTTTGTCGATTTTTTTTAGCGCTTTATCTTTTTCTTCCATGCTTTCTCCTAAAATTTATCTTTTTTGATCCAGCCAGACCATAACGCCCTTTTGCGCGTGCAGGCGATTTTCCGCCTCTGCAAAAATTTCATCCGCGTGCGCTTCAAACACAGCCTCGCTTACCTCATATCCGCGGTACGCCGGCAGGCAGTGCAAAAAGATCGCGTTTTTTTCAGCCAGAGCCATTAATCTTTCGTCCACGCAAAAGCCTGCAAAATCGCGAATTCTTTGCTCCTTTTCTCCTTCTTGACCCATCGAAACCCAAGTATCGGTCGTAACGATGTTTGCGCCCGCTACGGCTTCTTTCATATCGTATCCCGTTAGAATTTTAGCGCCTGAAATTTCGGCATTTTGCCGCGCCTGCGCCAGTATCTGCGGATCAGCTTCGTAGCCCACGGGCGTCGCTATTCGCAGCTCAAAGCCAAACTTGCTGGCAAGCATGAGCCACGAATGCGCCATATTGTTACCGTCGCCCACGTACGCGGCTTTTATCTTTGGAGTTTCAATACCGCGCTCCACGATCGTCATCAGATCCGCCATCAGCTGCACGGGATGAAATTTATCGCTTAGCCCGTTTATCACCGGCACGCGGCTAAATTCCGCAAGCTCTATTAGCGTCTCGTGGCGATTTACGCGCGCCATGATTAGATCGCACATTCGCGAAATCACGCGCGCAGTATCTTTGATCGGCTCGCCACGCCCGAGCTGGATGTCGCGACTGCTCAAAAACAGCGCGTGTCCGCCGAGCTCATTCATCCCTACGTCAAAGCTAACGCGCGTCCTGGTCGAGCTTTTTTCAAATATCATCGCCAATTTTTGATCTTTCAAATATGGCTTGAAATTTCGCGCTTTGGCCTCTTTTTTAATCTCAAAGGCTAAATTTAGCATTTGCAAAATTTCATCTTTGCTAAAATCGTTTAACGTAAGAAAGTGCCTCACATCGCTCCTTTATCTTTTATAAATTTACTAAAAAATTCTTTTAAATCACCTTTCGTCATATCGCCCGCAGCCACCTTTACGACTATATCTTCCATCGCAGCATAAAATTCCTCGTCGTCCAAAATTATAGAATTTGCCGATAAAAACATATCGGCTAGCAAAATCGCCGTCCTTTTATTGCCGTCGGTGAAAGGATGAAATTTTATGCACGAATGCGTCAAATGCGCGAGTTTATCCGACATAGTAGGATAATACAGATCGTTTTTTATATTTTCCAGAGCAGAAGATAAATAGCTTATCTGGGTTTTATTATAGCCTTTACTTCCGCCTATTTTTTCTAGCATTTTATCGTGGATAAAAATAGCCTGATGCAGCGTTAAATATTTCATTTGTCTTTTTCATTTATCCTTTAATCGCTCAAAAACGGCCCTATTGCTCGGCTTATCTAATTTCGCAATAACGGCGCTCGAAAGCTCGCCAAAATTCTCTATGCACTCATCTTTATTTTCAGATAAAATTTTAGCTTCAAATTTCATCTTTTTTGCCAGCTTCATCACGGCATCCAAGACGGCTTGCATTTCATTACTTTTAATTTCGAGTGCTATCTTATTCATCGCTAACCCCTGTTTAAAATTTCCGCGATCTCTTTGGCGTGATAGGTGATGATCATATCGGCACCCGCGCGCCTTATGCCTATCATCGTCTCCATCATCACGCGCTCATAATCGATCACGCCCGCTTTTTTGCCTGCCTGCAGTAGCGCGTATTCGCCGCTTACGTTATACGCACAGATCGGCAACAACGTGCGCTCTCGTAGATCTCTGATTAGATCCAGATACGCAAGCGCGGGCTTTATCATCAAGATATCCGCTCCCTGCGCCTCGTCTTGCAGGCTTTCGTTGATCGCCTCAAATCTATTTGCGGGATCCATCTGGTAGCTGCTGCGGTCGCCAAAACTCGGTGCGCTCTCCGCCACATCGCGAAACGGCCCGTAGTAGCCGCTGGCGAACTTCGTCGAATACGCCATAATCGGTAAATTTTCAAATCCGCCGCGATCGAGCGTCTCTCGCAGAGTTGCGATAATACCGTCCATCATGCCGCTTGGAGCAATCATATCCGCGCCTGCTTTAGCGTGGATGAGCGCCTGCTGCGCCGAAATTTCAAGCGTCGCGTCGTTATCCACCGTCTGATGTACATGATCGATGATGCCGCAGTGCCCGTGGTCGGTGTATTCGCAAAAGCACAGATCGGTGATTACTAATAAATTTGGAAATTTAGCCTTTATCGCGCGCAGCGAAGTCGCGATGATGCCGTCCTCGCTTAGCGCGTCCGAGCCGATGCTGTCCTTTAGCGAAGGAATTCCAAAAAGTAAAATTTTATCTAGTCCTAGCGACAAAAGAGCCTCGCACTCTTTTAAAATTTCATCCACGCTCATCTGAAATACGCCCGGCATCGAGGCGATCTCCTTTTTGATGCCGCTTCCTTCCACCACAAAAAGCGGATAGATTAGAAAGCGGGTTTGCAGATCGGTTTGTCGCACTAGATCCCTAAGCGCGGGGTTTATTCGTAGCCGTCTAAATCGTTTAAACATTATTTTTCCTTTTTTAGCTAGAATTGTGAGATTTATAATATCACAATCGGAGTAAATTTAAGCATGGATATAAAAATTTCAGAGGTCGCAAATCTCCCCTCCCGCTTCGGAAGCTTCCGCGTTCAGTCGTTTAAGCAAGGCGAGAAAGAGCATTTGGCGATATTTAAGCAGCCTTTGGAGGGCATTGTAAACGTGCGGATCCACTCGGAGTGCCTTACCGGCGATGCGATCGGCAGCCTAAAGTGCGACTGCGGCGAACAGCTCGAAGCAAGCCTAAAATATATCGAAGAGCATGGCGGCATGGTGATCTATCTGCGTCAAGAGGGGCGCAATATCGGACTTTTTAATAAAATCAACGCCTACGCGCTACAAGATCAGGGCCTCGATACGATCGAAGCAAATCATCAGCTCGGCTTCAAAGCGGACGAGCGCACCTACGAGATCGTGGATTTCATACTCGCTCATTTTGGAATTTCGCGCATAAATCTACTTACGAACAACCCGCAAAAGCTGCACGATCTAAAAGTCGAAGTGGTCGCGCGCGTGCCGATAATCATCACGCCTAATAAATTTAACGAAAACTATCTGCGCGTCAAAAAAGAGCAGATGGGGCATCTGCTGTGAAGCTTGCGCCGGGCGAGAGCTTTGGCGAGCAGGTCGCTAAATTTAAAGCCTGCCTGCAAAAATTTAACCGCGTCCATAGCCTCACGAATTACGAGGATTTGGATGCGGTGGTGCGCGACAGCCTAAGCGGAGCGGAGTTCATACCTCGCTACCCACACGTTGCATGCGACATCGGCTCGGGAGCTGGCTTTCCCGGGCTATTTTTGGCGCTCGCGCTGCCGCTGTGCGAGTGGCATCTGTTTGAACCAAATCAAAAAAAAGCGGCGTTTCTAACCTACGCGAAGGTTAGCCTTGCTCTAACTAACGTAAAAATCCACGCCGAGCGCGTGCAAGACGGCGTAAAGCTACGCGCCGATCTGATAAGCTCGCGAGCTTTGATGAGCGCGCGAAGCTTGGTTGAAATTTGCCGCGGCTTTTACGATCAAAACACTACGTTTTTGCTCTACAAAGGCTCGGGCGCAGAGGCGGAAGCAGCGGAATTCCGTAAGGAATTTACGAGCGCGCACTGCGAAATTTTTAGCGGCGAAAACGCTTTGAAAAATAGAAATTTTTTAGTGATCAAAGGGGTGAAATAATGGGAAAAATTCTAGCCGTCGCCGTTATCGCGGCGCTCATATATTTTTTGATAGTGCCTAGATTTCGCATAAAGAAAAAGGACGATGCGACCGAGCTTTTGGCGTGCGACGAGTGCGGGACGTACTTTAGCAACGACGAGCTTGCTCTGCGCGATAAAAAGCGCCTTTGCAAATCCTGCGAAGCTAAACTAAGGGGCGGCAAATGATCATCCTAGGCCACGCGCTCGTGCCCTACGAGCCGCTGTATCTCATCAAAAACGGCGACGAAGTTTTCAAATACGACAATCTGCTCTTTAAATTTAACGACAGGCTCATCGCCGCCGCGCAAAAGGCGCAGAAAAAATTTAGCGTCATCACGAACGATATAAATGAAATTTTGCTCGCAAACGGCGCAGGCGCGCGCTTCATCATAGTGGATAAAAAATCCGCCGCAGCCGCACAAAAGCTAGCAAACGATTATCTTTTCGACGCCAAGATCGCGATGTTTATCGGCTCTGCGCGAGCATTAAAAAACTTAGCCGAGCTCGGTATCGATGCGACGATCTTTAAAGACGCGATCGCAAACGCGCCTAAATCGCTACTTGCAAGCATCGGAGATAGCGTAGGCTTTAAATTTCACTTCGGGCTTCCGAAAAAAGATGAAATTTTTGACGGCGCGCAAAAGCTCGCGGATAAAATTTCGGCTCTGGATAAAAAGCTAAGCGCGCCCGCAGCCGGTAAAAACGACGATATCTGGAAAAAATAGCAAAATCCTAAGCGAATTTATTCGCGAAGCGCAAAATTTCTATGACTCACGCAAATTAAAATTCCGCGCCGGATTTCGTCCACCCACGCAGCTTGGAATTTCACGCGAGATTTCGCTCGCTTACGCGAATCGGAATTCTACGCGGAATTTTGCCCTCTTTCGCAAATTAGAATTCTGCGCGAAATCCCACGCGTCCTCTGCGAAATTCTCTCGCTTACTCAATTTAAAATTTTACCCGCTCGGATAGATTTAAATTTTACGTAGAATTTCGCCTGCCTTCGCGGCAAGAAATTTCAAATAGAATTTTATCCTCCCGCGCGATGCGAAATTTTACTAAATTTTCTACGCGCGATATAAAATCTACGTAAATTTTACTCGCGCAATTAACGTAAATAAAATTCCGAACCTGCCTAAGCTTCATAGAATTTCGCGCAAAATTTTACTTACAGAGACGATATAAATTCCTAGCCATTGTTTTAAAATTTACTCGCGTTTTAGCTGCTTTTATGCGCGCGGTAAGGATTTTTTAAAGCTAAAATTTTATATAATTATGCGTTTCAAAAAGGCATATTTTGAGTACTAAATTATTTCTAGCGATCCTTGCGATAGGCGTTATAATGGGACTTTGCGCAGGGCTCTTAAACTTCGGCATCAATGAAATTGAAACTTTTGCTTTCGGGCATAATGATGAGGAATTTCACATTATTACGGAGCAAACCACTGCGCTTAGGCGCTTTCTTAGCGTCCTCGCAGCCGGCGTAATCGTAACTTTAATTAGAATTCTGCTGATAAGGCTAAAACCTTTTTTAAATGTAGCTTCGATGATGGATGGGCAAAATCCGCCGTTTTGGCAAAATTTAATCCACTCGGTTTTGCAGCTAGTAGCCATCGCTCTGGGCGCACCGGTAGGCAGCGAGGCTGCTCCGCGCGAGTTAGGTGGCTTGTTTGCGGCTAAAATTTGCCGCGCCCTAAATATTAGCGGAGACGAGCTTCGGCTATTTGTCGCATGCGGCGCTGGAGCGGGACTAGGCGCTGCATATAACG
>NZ_CALIJF010000334.1 GCF_938018035.1 uncultured Campylobacter sp.
TTCAAGGCGGCCGCGCCGATCTGGAAATACGACGTAAAGGGCGGCAAAATCGAGGGCGGCAAAGTAGTAGGCGGAGATAGGATCTATGCGGCGGATCGCTCGCAGAGGGTAAAAGGCGCAGGGCTTTTGGGCTAAATTTATTATTCGAGTCTCAATTCAAAACTAGCGAAGTTACGTTTAAGTTGTTTTATAATTCTCTTATGGATTTGATCTTATATTTCCAGTTATCAATAAATTCTATTTTATCTTTTAAAACACATGAATCGGTAGGTAGCCATCCATCTGGCATCCACCTACCGAACTTTTTATTATAATACTTCCGTACTACCTTTTTCTTCCTGTCATTATACAAGCTGCACCATATCTTATATCGGAGGCCTTTGTAACCGACGTTTCTCGCATTTTTTATATCTTTGCAAGCCGTTTGCCAGGTAATATATTTTTTATCATACTCTGACGCTGCCTTGGAATAATCCAGCTTAGTTTTTCTAGGAAAAATTTCAACAATGAAATAGTTAAAATTGATTCTTCCGTCGATTCTGCCGCGAATATTGCTCTCAATGATATCAATCCACTTACCAATTGTGTTTACGCTTTTCACCAAATCTCTAGTAATAAGAACTGCGGCGGAATTACCATTTCTAATATAGCTAATATATTCTGCATCATATTTATGATTATTTACAATATTATCAGCCGTTGTTTTTACTCCATATAAAATTCCGTTATTGCAAAATTTACTTAAAAATCTACTCAAACGAAAATATTAAAATTTAAAC
The DNA here is from genome assembly GCF_938018035.1 of uncultured Campylobacter sp. GTDB lineage: Bacteria > Campylobacterota > Campylobacteria > Campylobacterales > Campylobacteraceae > Campylobacter_B. Next base: position 780 of record NZ_CALIJF010000334.1, read on the forward strand.
ACGTCCTTAGCTTCAGCGATGCGCTCGTTAAGGCTCGTAGCGGTATCTTCGCCGCTTGACGCACACCTAAAGATCGGCTCCAGCACCTCGGCAAAAAATCCGTTTAACCCCTCCTGCATGATCTGCGCGCCACTTTGATAGCGCGCCAGTCCCATAAATACGCCGTGTCCGATCTCGCAGAGACCGCCCGCCTCATCGGCGATAAACTTATTCAGCGCCTTGCAAACCGCAACGACCGCGCTTGCGTTTACG
>NZ_CALIJF010000335.1 GCF_938018035.1 uncultured Campylobacter sp.
TTCAAATGATATTTACGATATATTGTATTGTGCGGCGGATTAAATGCTGCTTAATGCTTTTATTGCAAGCACGGAAACGGATGAGTTGAGAGCAAAAACCCAGCGCCAACTAGCATTCACGCCGCAATCGAGATAAAATCGCAATAAGATGATCCGTGGCGATAAGCAAGCCCCCTTACAGTAAAATTGCCAGCCAATGAACCTGCGCTGAATAGGCTGCAAATTTATCTTAAATTTAAACCATGTCCTACATCTAGCCGAAGTTTACGGGATCCATATCGATCTCGACGGGCAGATGCTCAAGCGCGCGCGCAGCATTAATAAGCGGCACGTGTGAGCCAGCGCGCAGCAGAATTTCAAAGCGAAATTTCGACGCGATATAGGCGATACCCGCCTTGCCGTAGCCGATGATCTCAAAGCCCTCGCTCGCCTTCTCTTTCAAATACTGCGCGTAATTTTCGGCAGTATTTTCGGCCGATAAATTTATAAAATTTTGCGCGCTGCTCTTTCTTTCAGGCTTTAAATTTGCGCTGTCCGCGCCTGCGTCGCAAGCTAAAATTTGCGCGGCATTTTTCAAATTTGAAGTGTTTTTTTGATGGTTTAAATTTGCATCACCCGCGCACAGATCCGAGCTTTGAAATTTAAAATTTGATATTTGCTTGCCGCCCTGCTGCGCAGAATTTTCTAAATTTAAAGCGCTTGAGCTTGCGTGTCCCGCACCTGCTTCGGCGCATCTCTCGGTAGTGTTTATATCCGCCCTCATATCATCGCCCGTGCTCGCTCGCAAAGCAAACGCGCTACCTCCCGCCTGTTTGCGACGTAAAAGCTCAAGCGCGGCGTTCATTATCTCGTCCGCCGCCTTTTCGTTTTTATGCGAAATCAACACGCGCAAAAGCCGCATATACGGCGGATATAGCCCCTCGCGAAACTCCGCTTCGTCGCGTAAAAAATCGTCGTAGTTTTCGATATAATCCCTAAAAAAGCCGCTCTGGCGCGTCTGTATGACGACCCTGCCCTGCCCCGAGCGACCCGCGCGGCCCGCCACCTGCATCGCAAGCGCTAACGTCTTCTCGCACGCCCTAAAATCGGGATAGCTCAGATGCTCGTCAATCCCCATTATCACCGCAAGATCGACGCCATGGTAATCGTGCCCCTTACTAAGCATCTGCGTGCCTACCAAAATGTCGATTTTATGGGCGTTGAAGTTATTTAGCAGCGCCTCAAGCTTGCGCTGCGTGGTGATCTCGTCGCGATCAAATTTTGCGATGCGAGCGCTCGGGAAACGCGCCGCAAGCTGTGCCGCAAGCTCGCCGGTGCCGATCTTGCGCGCCTGCATCACCTCGCCGCCGCAGTTTTCGCAAGACGCCCTGTAGAACGTGCTAAAGCCGCAGTAATGGCACTTCAGCGCCGCAGCGTCCGCGTGATAGCTCATCCCGACGGCGCAAAACGGGCAGCGCACGATCTGCCCGCAGTTTTCGCAAACCATATATTTGTAGTTCGCGCGCGTCGGCAAAAACATGACCGCCTGCTTGCCGGCTTCGAGGCTGCGCCCGATCTCTGTTAAAATTTTAGGGCTCAGCCCCGTCTCGCTCTCGTCGAAAATGAAGCGCTTGGCGCTGCTAAAATAGGTGCCGCGCAGGCGGAAGTGCGGCTGCTTCGCGTAGGTGCTAAGCGCGGGCGTCGCGGAGCCCAAAACCACGCGGATGCCAAGCTTTTTGCCGACGAAAATCGCGGCGTCGCGGGCATTCATGCGCGGTGCGGCGGCCGATTTGTAGCTGTCGTCGTGCTCCTCGTCCACGACTATGAGACCCAGATCGCTAAAGGGCAAAAACAGCGCCGAGCGGGCACCTGCGATGAGCCGGATCTCGCCTGCGTTAAATTTCGCTAAAATTTCACGCTTGTTTTTGGGCGAAATTTTGGAGTGCCAGACGCCGAGCCGCTCGCCGAAATAGCTCTGTAGCCGCTTCGTCATCTGCGGCGTGAGCGAGATTTCTGGCATCAAAAACAGCGCCTGCTTGCCAGCAGCGAGCGCCTGCGCGATCAGCGCGATATAAATTTCGCTCTTGCCGCTGCCCGTATCGCCGAAAATCAGCGAGGTTGCATTGGCTTCGGCAAATTTACGCGCTTGCTCCTGCGCGGGGGTGAGGTTTGGAATTTTACCTATTTGAAGCGTAGATAGCGGCTGCGAAATAGGACTTTCGGCGACAGCAGCGGAATTTTGAATTGAGATGGAATTTTGCGCTGAAGTAGAATTTTGAATCAAAACAGAATTCTCTCCCTTGGTAAAATCCCGCTCTTGGATCGAATTTTGCGCGATGGCTAAATTTTGTTTGTATGCCGAACTCGGCGCGGTAACAAAATTTATGGCGGTCTTCATGGCGACAGAATTTTGAATCAATGCGAAATTTTGAATTGAGACGGAATTTAGTTCATTGAAAAAGTCCCTCTCTTGGATAGGATTTTGCGCGGCGGTAGAATTTAAAGCCAAATTTTGCGAGATAGAATTTGGCGCTTGCTTTAAATTTTGTTTTTGCGTAGAATTCGGCGCGATGACGGAATTTATGACGGTAACAGAATTTTCTATGATAGTAGAATTTCTCGTCAATGCAGAATTTTGGATTGAAATGGAATTTTGTGTGGCATTAAAATTTCCATCGAGCGTAGAATTTTGTGTGGTGATGGAATCCTGCTCGGAAATAAAATTTTGTTCGCGGGTAGAAGTTTGCTTGCAAGCGGAGGTTGGCTTACTAACGGAAATTTGCTTGCAAGCACAATTCCGCTCGGTAGTAGGATCCTCCTGCAAATTCCGCAAATCCTGCGCCGTATCGCTTGTAGGTTCGAAAATCCCAAATGCAACGCCCTTTTCGCAGACATAGTAGTACGCGATAAAATTTGCAAGTGCGATCTGAAACGGGCTAAATTTAAGCTGCGAAATCTCTAAAATTTCCTTGGTTTTGAAGGTCGGCTTTGCAACCTCGCGCAGGATCACGGCGGATTTGACGCTCGATTTTACGGGAACGGATACGATTTGATAAGTTGGGATTTTAAAATTTGAACTATAAGTAAGCGGCTTTAGGCTGGCGCCCAAAACCGCAACTTCATAATAGAGCATTTAGCTATTGAGCTAAGGATTGACAAAGAGGCTCTTGATGATTGCAGTCGAACGAACCGATATTAGCCCTTGAGCCTGCAGGTCTAGAATCAGCAGTCGGATAGTAGTTAAAAGTAGTTGATTGACCGGCAACGGTAGCTGTATATGTGGATGTAGCATTAGCATTACCATTTGTAACTAAGCTCCAGCCGTTTCTGCCACCAGCTCTCATAGGATAGATGGGCTGCTGCAAAACACCTTCAAAAAGCGTACCTGCTACATCTGGATTAGCTTCTAAACCCGGCCACGCAGTCACGCCTCTCATCATATTCTCGCTTCTAACTAGCGAAAGTCCGCTTCTAATAGCGGCGATATCCCCACGCATCTTAGCGATCGTAGCATCATCGCGCGTAGCGGCTAATCTAGGCACCGCGATGCCCGCCAAAATACCTAAAACGACGATGACGAAAACAAGCTCAATCATCGTAAAAGCTTTTAAATTTTTCATGTTAAATCCTTTGATTTAAAGTGAGATGATTATAGCTAAATTTAAATAAAATTAATTTTAGTTAAAGAAAAAATCCTGCATTTTAAATGGAATTTTATGAAATTTCATTAAATTCTGCGATTTTTTGTCCGAATTTTACGGACGTATCAGTCAGGGTTTCAAATTTCAAAAATTCGCTTTGCGCTACGAGCACGATCGTCGAGCCCAGCTCAAAATTTCCCAAATGATCGCCCTTTTTAAAGTTTAAATTTTCATATTCGTAAAGCGCCTCAGATCTACTTGCGCATGCATTCGTCTGTATTCGCGCATCAAAATCAAATCTCATCTTGCCGACGTTTAAAGCGCCCACAAAAACCATCCATAAAATCCCGCCGTTACGCATCTTGCACTTTAAAATCACGCGCTCGTTTTTGGCGTAGAGGTTTGGAATTTTAAGTAAAAATTTCTTCGCCACGCTGTAAAGATCAGCAGGTATGTAAAGCGCCTCCGTCACGCTCAGGTCGCACGGCGCGTGATAATGATGATAATCGCGCGGGCTTAGATAGATGTTTGCGTAGCTTAAATTTACGCCCTTTGTATTTTCGCCGTCTTGGGCATCCTCTGCGCTCGTTTCGCGGCTCGCGCTATTTTCATCTCTGTAAATTTCAGCTTGCACGCCGCTCGCGACATAAGTTGCGCCGCTTTCGCCGCTTATGATTTTTGCTTGCGCGGCGCGAAATTTCATCCCTGCGCCGGCATCTTTTGCGCATCCGGTTCCAACCTCGCCGCTCCCGTTCGTAGTAACCGCCTCGTCATCTAAATTTTTAACCGCTCCGCCGCTTTCGCTTGCCGTAAACGTGCGCCCCAGCAGCTCGCTAAGGCTATATTCGCAGCCTTTTACGCTAAAAGCCCGCAGATCGGCGCAGGTTCCGCTCTCAAAGATCACGCCGTCGCTAGGGCTTATAAAAGCCGTCTCATCTGCCGCTATCTCGCGCGGGCGCAGCAAGCGGCGAGTAAAAAGAGCGTTTAGGCTTGCGTAGCTTTGCGGCGGATCGAATTCGCTCATATCAATTTTAAAAAATTCCACATATTTGCGGTTGATAAAATTTTGTATAAATTTAGGGAATTTCGCCGCGGCGATAACCCCAAAAATCCTCGAAATAAAACTTCTCATCTATGCCTTTCTAAGCTTAAGCAGCGCGATCTCGGCATCGGCAAAGACCCTTATCGGCGGCCCCCAAAACCCTACGCCGCTGCTTACGTAAATTTGCTTCAGCCCGTCGTTATACAGCCCGTAAAGATACTTCTGGCTAAGCAGTACCAAAAGCGTCCACGGAAAAATTTGCCCCGCGTGCGTGTGTCCGCAGATACACAGATCGACCTCGTCGCGCACAAAATTCACGACGTATTTTGGCTGATGCGCGAGTAAAATTTTAGGTTTATCGGGGTCTGCTTGCGCTAGCGCAGTGCTTAGATCGGGCTGCATGTATCCGAAGCGAAAGCCGCTAAGATCGTGTACGCCCATTAAATTTAGCCCCTCAAATTCCACGCTTTCGTTTTGCAGCACCCGCACGCCCGCTTTTTGCATTGCCGCGATAAGCCCGCTTGCGTCGCCGCGATAATACTCGTGGTTGCCCGTGACGAAAAAGATGGGCTTTTTGATCGCCTCAAGAGGCTGCAAAATATCCCCGAGCTCATCTGAGCGCAGATCAAACATATCGCCCACGATCAGCAGCGCATCGTAATTTAGCGAGTTTATCTGCGCTACGACGCCTTGCAAAAACTCCTTTTTCAAAAACTCGCCCAGATGCACGTCCGAGATGACGGCAAAGCTTAGCTCGCGAGCTAAGCTTTTGATTTTTATTTCGCGCTCGGTGACTTTCGGTATCTTTAGCGCATTATAAAGCCCTTTAAAAATATAGCTAAACGCCATTATTACGAAGGTTATGTCGATGAAGGTTTTTAAAAATTTTCGCCTGTTTTGGCTAAATTTAACCACATGCGCGGCTGCGCTTAGCACATCGTAAGCAAGGCAGATAAAAAAGAGCGAAAAGGACGCTGCCATGCAAAATACACATAGCTTATAAAGCAGCTCGTTTTTAAAGCTTCCATTAAGCCCAAAACCCGCAAAAAATATTGCATCTAAAATTGCTAAAGCTACGCAAAGTAAGCTCAAGGCGGGGCGAAAGATCACGAAATTTTTATATGGCGTAAAGCGCGCGCCGATCGATCTATAAACGTAAAGATTAAAAAACAGAAATAAAACCGTGCCGACGATCGGAAAAATATAGGCGCTTTTCAAACTCTAGCCTTGGATATACTCGTCCAGCTTATCTTTATCAAAGCCCGTGATTTCTTGCTTATCGTCTAAAATTAGCGCGCCACTCTTTTTAAATTTAGTGATGGTGCGCGAGAAGGTCTCGGGGGTAACATTTAGAATTTTGGCTATTCTGGTGTATTTCGTGCTCATAAAAATATCGAAATTCTCGCTGATAAACTTAGCGATTTTGCCGTCGCAGTTAAGCACGACTTGATTATCAAAGACTGCATTTAGCGCTCGGATCTTCTCGGACATCGATTTTAAAAGCTCCAGGCAAATCTTTGAATCGCTCATAAACTCGTTTTTAAATTTTTCATAATCGATCTTTAGCACCTCGCCGTTTGTCGAAAACACGCCGCTTGCAGGATAGCTCGTCTCTTCGAAATTTACCATCTCTGCCACGAGCGAGATGGGGCGGATCTCGCGCATATGGATCTCACGCCCCTTTGCGGAGGTTTTATAGATTTTTAAAATTCCTTTTAGCAGGATTAATAGATACTGCGAGCGCTCGCCCTCGAAAAATAAAATTTCGCCCTTTTTGTAGCTTTTATGGATGCTAATCTGCTCCAAACGATCGATTTGCGCTGCGCTTAGAGCTTTAAAATAAGGAATTCTCTCAAGCATCGCCGCGACCTATTTTTTAAGCAGGTCTCTTATCTCGGTAAGAAGTTTAATCTCTTCGCTAGGCTCGGCAGGTGCGGCAGGCTCCGGCGCAGGCTCGGCGGGCTTTTTAAGCTTATTGATCGCCTTGATCGCGCAGAATATACAAAACGCGATGATGATAAAATCGACCGTTACTTGGATAAACGAGCCGTAGTTTATCGTAACGGCCGGGGTCTGCCCCACTGCTTCTTTTAGCACTATTTTAAGATCTGTAAAATTCATACCTCCTGTAAGAAGTCCTAAAACCGGCATCATGATGTCGCTTACGAGCGAGGTTACGATCTTGCCGAAAGCCCCGCCGATGACGACGCCCACCGCCATATCGATGACGTTGCCTTTCATCGCAAATTCTTTGAATTCCTGAATGAAACTCATATTGTCTCCTTAAATAAAATGCGCCGATATTAGCCTATTTTTGCTTTGTTTTTGCTTTTTATTAGGAAGTAAAAAGTATAATCCCAGCTTAAATTTAAACCCAAAGGACCTAAATTGTATCGCTTCGCTCCGTCGCCCACCGGCGATATGCATATCGGAAATTTACGCGCGGCTATTTTTAACTATATCTGCTCGCTGCAGGATAAAAGCGGCTTTATTTTACGCATTGAGGATACCGACACTGCGCGCAATATCGAAGGCAAAGATCAAGAGATAATCGAAATTTTAAAGCGCTTCGGCATTAAATGGCAGAGCCTGTATTATCAAAGCAAAAATTTAAAATTTCATCAGCAGTTCGCAGCCAAGCTGCTCTCCGAGAAAAAGGCGTTTTGCTGTTTTTGCAGCGAGGAGGAGCTTGAAGCGAAAAAACAAGCCGCCAAGGACGCGGGCGAGGCTTATCGCTACGACGGGCACTGCGAGCATTTAAGCGATGAAGAGGTGCTTGGCTGCGAAAAGCCCTTTACTATCCGCCTTAAAAAACCTGATCACGCGCTGGAATTTACCGACGCAATCAAAGGCCGTATCGCATTTGAGCCGCAGAATATCGATAGCTTCGTTATCATGCGCGCGGACAAGACGCCGACCTATAACTTCGCCTGCGCCTGCGACGATATGATGCAGGGCGTGAGCTTCGTAATCCGCGGCGAGGATCACGTATCAAACACGCCAAAGCAAAACTGGATCCGCCAAAGCCTCGGCTACGACGGCGAGATCAAATACGCGCACCTGCCGATCATATTAAATTCCGAAGGCAAAAAGATGAGCAAGCGCGAGGATAGCTCCTCGGTAAAATGGCTGCTTCAAAGCGGCTACCTGCCCGAGGCGATCGCGAACTATCTGATCCTGCTGGGCAACAAAACGCCGCGCGAGGTCTTTAGTATGGATGAGGCGGTGGAGTTTTTCGACATCGCTAAAATTTCAAAAAGCCCGGCGAAATTTGACGAGGACAAACTCGCCTTTATAAACCGCGAGCATATCAAAAGAGCGAGCGAGCAGCGCCTGGCGGAGCTTTTTGAGCTTGAGCCAAAATTTTCGCCTTTGATAAAATTTTACACTCAAGAAGCAAGCCTTATTCCACAGATTAAAGAGAAGATCGCAGCGATCTACGGCGCGAAAGATATCCCACAGGAGTGGGCGGCGCAGGCGCAGGCGCTGCGAGAGGCGATCTTAAATTTATTAAGCTCAAGCGGCGCGAGCGCGGAATTTAATGATTTCAAAGCGGCGCTTTCGCAGGCTACAAATTTAAAGGGCAAGAGCCTATTTATGCCGCTTAGGTTTTTACTCACAGGCGCACCTCACGGACCGGAGCTTAGCGAGCTGTATCCGCTGATCCGCGCCGATCTGAAGGAGATCGTATGCTAGCAAACAGCCTGATCTACGGCGCGCTCATCACTCTGCACTACGCGCTGCAAGCCTATATGATCGTGATCTTTATCGCCTGCGTTTTGAGTTTCATCCATACAAATCCGTTCGGTAAATTTTATAAAATCGTCCGCGTCATCTCTGCGCTTACCGAGCCTGCGTTTGCGCTGGTGCGCCGCTATCTGCCTACGACTTTCGGCGGCTTTGATCTTTCGCCGCTTCTTATCCTGCTCGTGCTTAACTTCTTTGACAGCGCGATAATCTATATCATCAATAGGACGGTCATTTGAAAATATTTCTGAAATTTAGCCTTGTTTTAGGACTACTGTGCGCCGCAAGTAGCGGTAAAATTTTAAGCTACGAAGAGATCAAAGACGAGCCCAAATCCCTAGCCAAGGACTATTACATCTATCGCCTAATAGATGAGACGAAATACAACAAAGCGGAGATTAAAATTTTAAAACAAAGTATCTTTCGCTACAAAGGCAAACTAAAAGAGAAGCTAGATAGAATTTTCGGCGCCATTCGCCCTCCTAAGCGTCCGGATCGCTGCGCAGGAGTAATGGCGGCGAATATTTTAGATGCAAATTTAACCTGCAAAAAGGCGCGCTCCTATCCAAATTTTATCGCCAAGCTAAGCCCGTCGGTGCGCGAGACGCTCGCTTCGCAGCTTGAAAAGTACCAAGACGCGGCAAGTAGAAACGCCGTAAATTTACTGCGCGGATTTAACGACGAAAATCCGAGCGAGTATTTTATGCAGAGCCACAACGCGCAAAACTACTTTTTATATTACGACTACTTAAAAGGTGCGGGCAAGGACGCTCTGATCGATATCGACGCCGACGCAGCCTTCGTAAGCGAACTGGCTTCGCAAAAAGGCTTCAAAGCGGTTCTCAATGACGCGCTAATCAACCGCAAATATCCGCGCCTACGCCGCTCGCTTACGGGCGTCGATCCGTCGGCTGTAGAAAAGGACGTAGCGTTCATGCTGGGCGTAAATGCCGTCATGCAGGGCGATGAAGGGGCTGCGCTCGCGTTTTTTAGCCGCGCCGCCGCGAGCTTTGAGAAGCCTCACGACGTGCACAATGCGAAATTTTGGGTATATCTGCTAAGCGGAGATCAAAATATCGTAAAAGAGCTTGCCGCAAGCGAATACTACAGCCTCTACGCGCTCTATGCCAAAGAGATTTCGGGAAATAAAAATTTAAACATCATCATCCCAAACCCCGCTAAAAATTCCATCGAAGGTTACGACATAACCGATCCTTTCGCTTGGGTTCGCACGAAAAATAGCGCCGATAGAATGTCGCGCGAGCAGCTTTTAGAATTTGCCAAAAAATTCGACACCAAGCAAAGCATCGGCGAGTACTCATACATCATGAATAAAGCGGGCGGCGGCAAGGATAACTTCTATCCGACGCCGTTTATGGAATACATCGGCGACGGCGACAACCGCCGCAAAGCGCTAATTTTAGCGCTCGCACGCCAAGAGAGCCGCTTCGTACCCGCATCGGTATCTACGTCGTATGCGCTTGGGATGATGCAATTTATGCCGTTTTTGGCTAACGAGATCGGCAAAAAGCAACTCAAAATCGACGGCTTCGATCAAGACGATATGTTCCGCCCGGAGGTCGCTTACCGCTTCGCCAACATCCACATCGACTGGCTGGAGCGTAAAATTTACAGCCCGGTTTTCATCGCATACGCTTACAACGGCGGGCTCGGGCTCGTCAAAAAGATGCTTCAGCGCGGCGATATGTTTAATAAGGGCAAATTTGAGCCGTGGCTTAGCATGGAGCTCGTGCCGTATGCCGAGAGCAGGGACTACGGCAAAAAGGTGCTTGCAAATTTCATCATCTACTCGCAGATCCTCGATCCGCGCGCGAAAGTCTCGGTGCAACAGGAGCTGCAAGATCTGCTGATACCGAGTAGAAGCGACAACTTCCGCTAAGCTGGCGGCGAGCTCGGAGAATTATTTTAAGAGGCGGCGAGCGAGAAATTTTAAAAGCCGCCGCCCCAAAAGCGCAAAATTTGCCAGCCAAT
>NZ_CALIJF010000336.1 GCF_938018035.1 uncultured Campylobacter sp.
TCTAGCTAAAATTTTGTCTTATTTTTAAATCGAATGAGTTCGCCATTTCTGCAGCAGCGGAATTTACGAGCTCTATGGCGAACAAGCCGCCAAGCCCGCATTGCATTTAAAATTTTAAAATTTAGAGATTTTGGGAAATTTTAATTCAAAATTTCACTCTTAAAATTCTAAATTTATAGGATTATAAATTTGGCGCTCGCAGCAGGGTAAAATTTTGATTTTTAGTCGCGCGAGCCTACGTCCAAAACCATTAAAATCAAACTCATTTGAAAAAATGCAAATATAAATAAAACGTACTATCTTAATAAAATCACTCAAAAAAATTTTCTAGATTGGAGTTATATTGTATACAAAACACAATTATTAACTACTAGCTTAAGGCAAAGCCACCAAATATAAATATCGGCACTATTTGGAGATTCGCTGACCAGTCCGTGACATATTTTATTTCTATAGTTTAGCCCCATCGGCTCCGTTAGTAAAAATTTTAGCTCTTCCGTCAAATCTCTCCCTAGCAATTCATATATTTTTGGTTCTTGCAAAAGCGAATTTATGCTTTTTTCAGATTCTACGCCATTTTCATCGATAGTAGTCGTAGGGATTTTTTCTTGTCGCAATAAAATTCTCGCCAAATGCTCTATTTGAGGTATCAACAAATGACTTGAAACCAAAAAGTCTCTATCAAAGCCGTAATATAAGCCTTGCGCCCAGATATCTACCCTATCAACCGGAACTACGCTAGAGTTTCTGCAAACATCATAAATGAAACGCATAGACACTCTATGCTCCTTTAAAATTTGCCAAAATGCTGGCAATATACTGCTGTCTATCGCCAACTCGACATGTATATTATATTGCTGGTACATTTCATGTTTTAATCGATCATCTTTTGTAGTTATTTGCGATAATTTTCTTCCGCCGGCATCTACGTAAATTTGAGTAATAAGATTTGAAAAAAGAGACTTCTTTAAAAGATTCTCGGATGACTTTTTGATCTCTTCATATAGTGGATTTGCTGTGATATTAGCTAGGCATAATACCGCTTCAGATAGTTGCTTGCCTTTTACTGCTAGCTTTGCATTATTTTGATAACGCGAAATATCGATCTTATCGGTAGCAATCAAACTCATTTCGCTTATAATATCTTGGTTATTTTGCCCCATTAGCTTACGTATCTCGTCTATTTTTTGATCGATTCCGAGCTCATTTCTATCTTTTGTAGGGATGCTTCTGAGCTCTTTTAGTGCTTGCTCTAGGTCTATTTTTGACGATATAGCGCTACTTTCTTTTGCTTTTTCTATTAAGATATTAGCTATTTTAAGTGCAGTTTCGGCTATTTTGGGGCTATTTTTGAGCTTCTTATACCATTTTTGCGACTCTTGATAATAGTCTATAGCCGCTATAAATTCTTCCTCTTTGGCAAAAGCATCGGCAAAATTTTCTAATTTTTCAGCTACGCTTGATTGCAGTTTTTTGTCTAGCTTGACAATATCCAATAAATACGACATCCTTAAGCAGTAGTATTGATCGGTTGGCTCCGCCTTATTAAAACATTCTAAAATTTTATTCGATATTTCGGCGTATTGATTTTTTGTGATTTTGGATAATCGCGATAGCCTGATAGCCCTTTCAAAAGCATCTATATTAAATTGGTTTAGCGACTTTGGCTCTAGAGAGATTTTCGAGTATTCATTTGCGGCGATCTCTAAAAATTTGATATTTTTAGGACTTTTTAAAATCCATAAAATATCGGCGATCCTTGATTTTAGTCTGCAATCGGTCATTTCATCTAAAATACTCTCGAAAAATTCCAAATCCTGCTCGGTAAAATCATCTAATATCGCCGATCTGCAATCGCCCGCGATGCATCCGGCTTCGTACGGCTCATTTGTGCTTTTAGGTTTTAAGGTCATAGAGCAAGCGTCCCTTAATAAATAAAATACCTTACTTACTTTTAAATCCCCGTTTTTAAAATTTTC
>NZ_CALIJF010000337.1 GCF_938018035.1 uncultured Campylobacter sp.
GCGCGATTACGCTCACGCTCATCGTCATCATCGGATTTACGGCGATGGCGGGCACTGTCGGCGGCGGCGGGCTCGGCGACGTGGCGATCCGCTACGGCTTTCAGCGCTTCCGCCCCGATATAATGGCATACACCGTCGTGATCCTGATCGTGCTCGTGCAGATCATACAAAGCATCGGAAATTTGCTCTATAAAATTACGAAAAAGTAGGCTTAAACAATTTCGTGAATGAGAATTCTGTGACCGAGAATTTTTATAAGATCACAAAAAGTAGGCTCAAACCCGTAGCTTAACGAGATATCAAACATTTTCTATTAGTATAAAATTGCAAAAAGTAGATCTTAAACTATAGACCGTTCATTTGTATAATCCGTTTACCAAACTATAAAATTATAAGAAAGGTAGGTTTGCAACGCTATGAATACCGCTTGAAATTCTATAATCGTAAGCAGTTAGATTTACCTGCCGTCAAGGCTTAAATTTAAGGTTTTGCGTAGCTAAAGCAAAGCTCGTGCCAAGACTTGTTTTGCGTAGAGTAAACTTTTATTTTTATAACAGGTCGCATCTTTGAAGCGAACGATCGAAACTATGCTGGATAATTTTAAAATTCGCAGGCAAGATTTAGGCGCAGAATTTTAAAATTTAATTGCCTAAAATTTAAAATTTAGCCCAAACCTTAATGAGAAGCGTAAGTTAAAATTTGAAATTCTAAGGCACGGAATTTTAAAATTTTAAAAATTTAGACCTTACGAAATTTTGCTTATAAATTCTAAGACAAGCAGTTTTAAAATTTTATAATTTTAAGTTTGCGTGATTTTTCTTATACAATTTCACTTTTACTTCGAAATTTTGTAGCTACTTTTAAAATATAAAGCGCAGGATATAAATAAAAGCCAATAATGATGGTATTGCCGCTTTGATAAGCTTTTTGGGCTTTGGTAAAAGAACCTAAGATTACGCCAGTTCTTTAAAATAAGGCAGACTATGAAATTCCCCTGCGAATTGAGCCTAAATTCTTTCGTATTGAGGAATTTTAAAGCGGCATAGAATTTTATAAATTGTATTGGCGCCGCTTGCGGTAAATTTCACGCGGACGGATACTGCGCGTTTAATAAGATTATTATTGCATAAGAGCAGAGCTACTAAATTTATCCCGTTTTGCATTGCAAGATCGATGGTCTCTTTATGCGCCACAAACGAGATCATCTGCGTAGCATCTAAATTTAAAAAGGGGCGAGAAATCTTCCGCCCCTGAAATTTTATATAGGATT
>NZ_CALIJF010000338.1 GCF_938018035.1 uncultured Campylobacter sp.
GAGCTAGAGATCTATCTTAAAGAGAGCGAAAATGAGGAGCTGCAGGATTACAAAGCAGACGAGATCATCGTAACGGACGGCACTAGCTTGTTAGGCGCCGACGATAAAGCGGCGATCGCCGCAATCGTAAATGCGCTGGAATTTTTCGTCCAAAATCCGCAGATAAAGCACGGCGAGATAATCGCTTGCTTCGTGCCGGACGAGGAGCAGGGCTTGCTAGGGGCAAAGGCGCTGGACGTAAGCGAGGTAGGCGCGGATTTTGGCTACTGCCTTGATTGCTGCGGCATCGGCGAGTTTATCTACGAGAATTGGAATGCAGGCGATTGCGTCGTTACCTTCAAAGGCCAGTCCGCTCATCCGATGAACGCCAAAGGCAAGCTCGTAAATTCCTTACTTTTGGCACATAAGTTTATCTCGCTGCTGCCCGCGGGCGAGGCGCCCGAATACACCGAGGGCAAGGAGGGCTATTTTTGGGTTAAGGAGCTTAGCGGCAACAGCGCAAAGACAGTCCTAAAGATCGACGTGAGGGAATTTGACGAGAAAAGATACGAGCAGCGTATGGAATTTTTGCAAAAAACTGCGGACGGGCTTCGCGCGATCTGGGGCGATCGGATCGAAATTTCGCTAAACGACCGCTACAAAAACGTCTATAACTTTTTGAAAAACGACGACGCGCCGGCAATTCGGTTTGCGAAGCAGGCTTTTAAAAGCTTAAATATCGAGCCCAAGATCAAGCCTATGCGAGGCGGCTACGACGGCGCCGTCATCTCCGCAAAGGGGCTGCCGTGCCCGAACCTCTTTACCGGCGGGCATAATTTCCACTCGATCTACGAATACCTGCCCGTAGGCTCTTTAAAAGCAGCGAGCGAGGTGGTTAAGCAAATCATAACGCTGGCGGCGGCGCGAGCCTAGCTAGGGCGCTTTCTACTCCGCGCACAGATTTGATTTTAAATTTAGCTCGTTCATTCCGCCGCGAAATTTTACCCTGCAGGATATAATTTTTGGTCCCGTGGCGACGGATGATGCGAGCTATGACTACGACGCGGCTTTTGCGCGGTACCATTCAAGCGAGGAGATGGCGGAATTTCTGCTTACGCTTTACGACAGCGACGCGTGCGTAGGCGCGGTGGATCGAAACAGCTTCGAGTTTAGCTTGGGAACCCCGCGATTTGACTACGCGGGAGAACGCTAATTTTTACGCTTTTAGCGCGTCGCGATGAAACGGCAGCTTCTAGACTGCGTATAGTCTTATAAAATTTAAGCTGATTTGATGTACATTTCGCGCCGAACGTGGCTTTGAAATTTAACGCGTGAGCTATGGATTTGACTTGCGATGCGAGCTCAAGCGCGCAATTTTCGGGCTCGACTGCAAACTAGACGAAATTTTTGGCACGGTAAAAGTAAAATTTAACCACACAACGCGTTAAAATTTAAAGAAATTCAGGGAGCGAAAAATGGGAAAATCCGCCTTAGTGCTAGGCGCTACGGGCGTCGTGGGCAGGGAGCTGGTGCGCGAGCTTTGCGAGAGCCCGGGTTACGATGAAGTAGAGGTATGGACGCGCCGCGCGATAGGCTTTTGCCACCCTAAGCTTCGCGCGCGGATCATTGATTTTGAGGGCATCTCGGATATCGCGCCGCATAAATTTGATGAAATTTTTTGCGCGCTTGGCACGACGATGAAACAGGCGGGCTCGCGCGAGGCGTTTTTACGCGTGGATGTGGACTACGTCTATGCAGCGGCGAAGTGGGGCAAAGCAGCGGGCGTA
>NZ_CALIJF010000339.1 GCF_938018035.1 uncultured Campylobacter sp.
TCGTGCACCTTAGCAAGGCGCAGATTGTCTCGTTAGCGCTTAAAATCGGCGTACCGCTAGAGCTTACGTGGAGCTGCTACGAGCGCGAGGACGCTGCGTGCGGGCTTTGCGACAGCTGCTTGCTGCGGCTTAAAGGCTTTGCGGGCGCCTGCGCGAAGGATAAAATCCCCTATGCGATAGAAGTTTAGGTACACCGCGGCGAAATTTACCGAGCCCGCATAGCTCGGCGCGTCATTGCAGCACCTGATATACGCGGGTTTTGAATGCGTAGCGCCATATGATTTGCGGCTAGATTTAAACGTGTGGCGGCCTGCACTTTGGCGCGCGCCGAGCTGTGGCTGTAAATTTAAACTGCGCTTCGGAATTTGAAAAATTTTAATGCGAGCGTTGCATGCGGTTTGAGGCGAAAATCAATTATAAATTTAAACCTACGATATATTTATTAGCGCATAGGCGGATATAAACATATCGTAGTATAATCCGAGAATTAAATTTTAAGGAGGAGAGAATGGCGTTTGAAAATGCTATCATCACTAAAAAGGATGATGAAAAGTACGGGTTGAGTAAAATTTTTTATCAATATAGTCCGTATTATGAAGAACTACCTAGAAATTTTGTTGTTGATAGACAAAAAGATATTTGGTTTCTTTTAATTAAAAGACTACCAAATGAAGGGTATGATTATGGTTATGGGAGCAAAAAGCTATGGAGGCTTTATATTCAAGGAAATAATTTAGATATTCTTTTGGACTACGAATATGATCAAGAAGTGGATGGACGCAAATTTCAAAGGGTGTGGAAAATTATCGAGGTAAATGTTATAAATTCTATTATTCCAGATAATGAAGTTATTAAAATATTGAGAGATATTTTGATTGATTTTAAATTTAGACCAGGCTGGGAGGATAAGGATGATTTTAGTGTAGCGTTAATAGATGTAAGAAAGGAAAAATAAAATGGCGTTTGTTGCGGAATATATTTCGAAAGAGGATATTGAGAAATATGGCGTTATTGACATAGTAAATAGCTCCAGAGCAAATTTTGGTGAACTTCCGTTAGGCGATCAACGTATAAAACAACTTGATTGGGTTATCGATAGGCAAAGAGATGCTTGGCTTATTCATGTATGTTTGGCATCTATGCCGGATCCACGAGATGGATTTACGGGCGAGGAGATTTATATTTTATGTTATAAGGGCAATGTTATTGAGCTTGATATAAGGCGAATTTATGACGAAACCACAAGTAAAATGCTAGTCGATAATCCGTTTTTTATCAAATATAAGCTGGAAAATATAAATTCTAGTCTTGACGGAATTTCGTTAGATGAGCTCTATAAAGTGCTTAATGAAGCTTTGATAGAATATGGCGAAAGTGGCATACACGGTAGAAAGTTCCTGCCAAAAGAACACGAAGTCGTAACTTTTCTGCACGATTAAATATAAAGGATAAAAAATGACGAGTAAACAAGCCGATCAAATTTTAGTAGACATTGCAAGCGACAAGGACGTGCAACGTTAGCGGCAC
>NZ_CALIJF010000340.1 GCF_938018035.1 uncultured Campylobacter sp.
CGTAGGGTTCTAACATGGTGGCTAGGTTATTTAAAGGGGTTGGGGTTTAAATTTTGAGGGGAGAAGCAAGGATGAGTTAAAGAAAAGGATGGCTTCTTTGAAGGTTTGCGCAGTTGTTGATTGAACAGAATACATCCGCAAGTTAAAGTAATATATATGGCAAATACCATAGATATAGCAAAGCTCTTGCCATAAGCGGACAAATACTATAAACATACAGAGATTTTCTAATATAGCTAAGTCTCTAGAAAATAACTGGGATCAGCTTACTACGTATTTCAGATATTCTAAAGCTATTAGTAAGCCCATTTAATTCATTAATTCCATAATACATGAGTTTCATATACATAGGCAGCGTAAATTTCTTTACTAAATCAGCCCTTTATCCATTGCAGGGATATTTCTCTTTTTACTAAGTGCCGTTTAAATATGCTTTTTATAACTTTTCGGAATATTTCTTTACTAAAGCAGTTCCTTATTGCAAATAGTAAATTCTGGGGATATTCTTATGTAGCTTTGCTTTTAAAGGGCATTTAAATGCCGAAGGCATCTATCTAGCCATTCCATCTTTTAATCAAACTAACTAATGCCTATAACGAGCAATGGCAAGTTCCAAAGCGGATACAACCGCAACTTTTAACCAAACTAAGGATGCCTATAATAAAACCAGGAATGCCTCTAATCAAGCCAAGAGTAATGCCTATCTATGATCAAGCCAATCCACCTATACTATAGCCCAACCAAATAATGCCTAGTTATCTCCACTCTTGAATGCCCCATATCTATAGATACCTGAGCTAGAGCTTCTATATGACTCATGCCTTCTTTACGCAACTCCTCATATCTTTCTTGAGCAAAGTTATATCTAAGCCCATGAGTTCCTCTACTATCCGCTCCTGCTGCTTTTAGATCCTTTACGTAAGAATTTCTTGGAGCATAGTATCCAGATTCTTTGGCAAGCTTTAGCTGCTTTATAGTTTTATCGCTTAGCCTTTTAGTACTGTAGCATAAGCCGTTCTTACTGCCGAGTATGGTTATGCTATTATCGTCGTTGATTTGCCATTTGCTTGAGTTGATAGCGTCATCTAGTCTTAGTCCCGCCTCCAATTGAAGCTTAGCGGATATATAATACAGTGAGCTTAATTGCATATTGCTTATGATTTTATATGGGTTTTCATAGGCCCTGTTATAATGTCTTTTACGAAGGCTCATACCCTTTTTCTTAAGCTCTTTGCGGATATCCGTAATATCTTTTCCCGATACGTTTAGCCCTAGCTTACGGCAATTATCAAAGCTCTTAGCCAATGCCGATATGTAGGTATTAAGCGCTCCGCCGCTTATTTCGTTTGCTTTTAGCAGTAGCCACTCTCTTGCGCTACCGGCATTAATGTTTTGCGTTATCTTTTGGCCGTGCTTAGCTTTAAGAAATTCTATATATTGAGTAGTTACCGCTCTTAAATTTTGAGTGCTTTTAATGCTATGAGCGTATGTGCTCTTTGCATGTCCATTCTGTCCTTTAAGCTTGCTACTACGCCTTACGTTACTTTTTGATATTCCGATACCGTTTGCTTGCTTCATAATCTGAGAGATAATAGCCTTAGCGTTCATTCTAGTGTGCAGAGCCATGAATTATATACCTTTATCTTTTAATAGTCTTGCTACGCTTGATTTGCTGGTTTGTATGCCGTAGTTTTTCCATAGAATATTCGCTATTTTTTGATAGCTATGGCCGCTTTTACGCAGGGATTTTAAGCAATCCTTATAATCTGCTATTTTTGATTTGGTCGGTTTTTTCTTTGGGTCTAGTAGCTTTTTATACTCTTTATTTACTACTTCGCTTAAGGCTCTTTTATCTACTTTCATATCTTTATAATAGTGCAATATACCGTTAAGTGCATTATCCGCTCTTTTCTTATCGTGCCTTGCTCTACTAATATATGAGATAAAGGTATTTACTAGCCATATAAGCTCATTCTGATTAGCAGTTTCTTGAGCTTTGTCGTTAAAGACCTTTATGCCTTTCTTGACTCTTAAAAGATTTTCGTAATGCATACTCGCTCCTTTGTGATAGATTTTGTGGGAAATTTAAAGATTACCGGCCTATTATAGCGGGAGAATAAAAAAATGGCAGGAAGCTTTATCGCTTTTTATGAAAAAACTTGACGGCAAAAATGTTAAAGCCAAATATCGCATACGTTCGTAAAATTTTAATAGAGGAGGGCGTTCTTTTAGATTGCGTTTTACGTGGAGGATTCCAGGGCTAGTTTTGATTTGAACGGGATATTTTGATTGAAGGGCGTGTGTGGGTTGGGCTTTGAAGGGCGTAAGGGGTAAAAACGCGTAACTTATAAAACTAACCTCGCTCCTTTTAAGCTCTTTAATGAAGGGGAAAAGTCACAAACGTAAAAACCCATGTAATGATAGAGATATTTGTAAAATTTTGTCTGTCCTCATGCGAGCATTTTAAATTTGCCGTATCAAAATTTAATCATTTGCCTTAATCATACACTCGCTACGATTTTGAATGATAGTAACTTATGAGGCGACGTTTTAAATATGTCGCCTCATATAAAATTTCAACCTACAATCTACAAAGTACAAAGTGTTATGCTGGCAAGTGGAGCGCGGGCATAACCCCAATAGGTCTCAGCTCATATAAACCTGCATATCATCCTTGCGAATATCTCTTTGGTTAAATTCCAAAGCTTCAGAGCCATCGGCGTAGATATTTAGCTGCTCTATGATCTTATTTACGGTATCTTGGCTTAAGAAAGCACTGTCTTTCAAAGCCTCTTCTTGGCTGATGCCCGATATAGTGTTTATATCTGCAATGCCGCTAGGGCTAAGAGCCGAATTAAGCTTGGATGTGCTCAAGTCCGTATCATTATAAAATTCTGATACGATGGCTTTTAGCTCACTTTTATCACCGCCGCCTAAAACCATATCCCAGCCGGATTTGGAATTTGAACTATCGCCGGAGCTTTTTGAAAGAGGCGAGATTTGGGCTTTATTATTCATGGACAGATTGGCATCCATCGCTAATGCAGTAGGTTTGGCGGTCAGTGGAAAGGTCCCCGTAGCATTTGCTAAAGGAGCTGCTTTGGCGCTATTTGCTTCATAATCCATACCGAATGCTCTGTAAATATCCGCCGCCTTAATATTTAGATATTTACCGATACGAAATTCCTCTATGACATTATCTCGGTTGCTAAAGAAA
>NZ_CALIJF010000341.1 GCF_938018035.1 uncultured Campylobacter sp.
GTCGCGATCGGTTTTGTTTTCGCGCTTTACGTGGGGATTTTTCAAAGACGCGGCGCTTAAGGCTGATATTTAATCTCAGAGATTAATCTATACAGAGGCGGCGTATCTGATCAAGCTCTGGCGGCGTATTTATAAAGAAATACGCTGTCGGAGCAGAGCGCGCACTGCAAGACTGGCGCAAGCAGCTAGAGATGGAATTTAAGAATTTGTAGCCGTATTTAGTAACGCGATAAAGCGAAACGATAAAAATAGATTCCGCACAAGAAAGATTACGATCAATTTTTAAGACTTGCCTTTAAATTTTAAAATTTAAAGGCTTCTCCGATTGAGGCTTCTTTCATCTAAAGCTCTTTAATTGCTAATTAAAATCCAGCCACACGTGGCGCCGGGTCTTATCCAAATCAATGCCTTTTGTCCTCATAAAAAATTCTTTTATCCTAACGTAGTCGTCCATAGTTTCTATCGTAAAGGCGATATCTTTATCCTTGCCTCGGATTATTATATTATCGTAGAATATAAGTCTAAGTTGAAATTTAAAAACTAAAAAATATATAAATTTTAAGACGAATAAAAACAAAAATGCAAGTATAGATATGAAAAATACTCTGAAACTACCTGTTTCTATATATTTTCTTACGTCGATAACTAATACCAATATGCAGATCAATAAAAAAGCGATTATCGTAGCATATGGATCAAATTTTAAGAAGAATCTATAAAAAACGCCTTGCCTCCTAAGCCACTCATTATCTCTTGCGAAATAGGCTCTTTTTACATCCTTAAGATCATCTAAGAATATAGTTTTTTCGGGCATTTTATTTGTATAATAAGTAACTCGATCATTATAAAATTTTACAAATTTCTTATTGTAAAAATTTGTAAAATATTCCATTATGATAGGCAATCCGAAAAATGGAAATACTATAAAAAGCTGATTATATCTAGTTTGATTGGGTTCGTATGAATACATAAAAATCATAATCGCAAGCGTGCATACCGTAGCAAGCACTATATAAAAATTCGTCCTATCTTTGAGTACTAAAGGCTCTTTATTATAATCACTAGCGCAACTCGAATTTTGTTCAAATTTATTAAGTTTTTCGTTTGTATTTATCGTATAGTCATCCGTGGATTTTTCAAATTTAGAATTCTTACTGTCAGAATTTTCGGCATTAAAATTCTGCCCTGAACCCCGCTCTAAATTTTGATGCCGTTCATTTAGAATTTTCTTTAGCTCTTCGAGCCTCTGTTTTCTATTCATCTTTTATTCTTTATATCCTACACAAAAATTTGCGGCGGGATTTTATCTAAATTTTTCCCTGTTTTGAGTAGAAAATAGGCTTTTAGCTCTTTGTATTCTTTGCTGCTTAGAAACGAAGCCTCTATAAAAGAACTTTTGTCATATATCAATATGCTGTCATTTATAATATCAAAGCCTAGCCCGTTAAAAAGCCTATATAGCAATAAAGGAAAGAAGCTAATAGATATAATTACCGCAAAAATTATCCAAAAATTTTCCTCCCTTCTGTCTATCACTACCGCTACGAAAAAAACTAAAAGCAAATATATAAAAGCAAATAGCAGCATAAGGCATTTTGTCTTTTTTGATATTTCGGGATATGACGGTCCCGTGGTTCGTTTGATACAAGTTATATCTGAAATTTTGGTCTCATATAAAACGGCTTCCGTCTTTTTAGAGTATAGAGTTATATCGTCATTTTTAAAGCATATATAGCACTTGCCGAAATTTGAGAATTTATTTAATGCTCTGAGCGGAAAGTAGCAATCCAGCAAAACGAGAAATAAAATTTGCTGGGCGGAAAATTTACCGCAGATCGCCATCAATATCGTAGTAATGATATAAATCGCGCCGATGATAGCATTTAAAATTATAGCGTGGTCTTTTATGATTATCGGCTCTTTATCGTAATCACGAGTTTTAGCGCCCCGCGATGAAACACCACCCGAGTTTAAATTTTGAAATTTTACCTCGTCTTTTGAGTTTAAATTCATGTCGTTTAAATTTCTATCTCGAAAATTTGCGCCGC
>NZ_CALIJF010000342.1 GCF_938018035.1 uncultured Campylobacter sp.
TTGATCGCGCGAGCGGCGACATCCAAGCAGACGCGAGATAAAATTTTAGGCTCAATTAAACTTAAGCGGATTCTCTCTTATCATCTTTAGTAAAATATGATAGAAAGTTTTCGCATTTTTACTGTTATTATATCTAAATTCACATTCTTTAAGATGAAGCAAAAAATTCTCTTTCTTTATCCCTTTAAATTTAGCTAGTCTATGTTTAGCATATCCCCAGAAATTCTCAATGCCGTTTATATGGTTTTTCCCATTAGCGAATTCATTTTTGGAGTGCTTTACTCTGTAGTGAGCCTTAGCTCCGTAATCCACTAATCCATCATAAGCTTTCCAACAATCAGAATAAATCACACTCTCATCTAATTCGCTAAATTCCGATAATATGGGTATTAGTTCATTTGCAGAACAGTTTTTAACTATCTGGGTATAGACCTTACCATCTCTTTTAAGCATTCCAAATACCGGCTGCTTTCCGCTTGCACCTCTACCTCTCTTGCCTCTTACTCTTTTGGCTCCGAAGTAGCTTTCGTCTATTTCTATCTCACCGCTAAATTTGCTTATATTTTCACACTCTTTAGACATAAGAATTCTTATTTCCCTAAAGATTTTACATAGGGTTGCTTCTGAGATTTTAGTTAAATTCGATATCTTTGATGCTTCTATATCCTCTGCAAAATACTTGAGAATTTCTCTAAATTTCTTTTCTGAAATTCGGGAACGGATTATATACTTATTTTTCATTGTGCTCATCGTAACTTACTGCTCCTTTGTGTGAGCTTAAGTTAAAGAGAGCCAAAAGATTATCTAGGGCTTGTGAAGTAGGCAAAATAGGCGAATCTTGCTTATTTTGCGCACTAACTTACTTTTATCACTCTTTAGATATAGACGAGGTAATTAAATATATGACGATGGCTCGAGATTTGGCATACAATAAAGAATATTTGAATGAGATGATCAAAAAGTTAGAAGATTGCAAAGCCGACAAAGAGTGCAATCCCGCAAAATTAAAATTTCAATAGGCAAACGGCAAGAGCAAATACGGCGGGCTAAATTTCTAAATTTAAAAGACAAAGGAAAGATCGCTATGGCGGATAGACTGATCGAC
>NZ_CALIJF010000343.1 GCF_938018035.1 uncultured Campylobacter sp.
TGCACTCTACCGCCGATCAGGACGCGCTTTACGTGAAATACGCCGACGCGTCGGTCTGCATAGGCGGACCGCGCAGCAGCGACAGCTACCTAAATATCCCCGCGATCATCACAGCCTGCGAGCTAACCGAAGCTGACGCGATATTTCCGGGATACGGCTTTTTGAGCGAAAGTCAAAATTTCGTAGAAATTTGCGCTAAGCACGGCATTAAATTTATCGGCCCGAGCGTCGAGGCAATGACTTTAATGAGCGATAAGAGCAAGGCTAAGCAAGTGATGATGCGCGCGGGCATTCCTGTAGTGCCTGGCAGCGACGGCGCGATTGCAAGTGTCGAAGAGGCACGCAAGCTAGCCGCCGAAATCGGCTATCCGGTCATCATTAAAGCCGCAGCCGGTGGCGGTGGGCGCGGAATGCGCGTAGTCGAGCGCGAAGAGGATATCGAAAAGCTCTTTTGGTCGGCAGAGAGCGAAGCGATGAGCGCGTTCGGCGACGGCACGATGTATATGGAAAAATATATCACAAATCCGCGCCACATAGAGGTTCAGGTCTTGGGCGACGAGCACGGACACGTCGTGCATATCGGAGAGCGCGACTGCTCGATGCAGCGCCGCCATCAAAAGCTGATCGAAGAAAGCCCGGCCGTGATCTTGGACGAGCCGACACGAAAGAGCCTGCACGAAACGGCGGTTCGCGCCGCTAAGGCGATCGGATACGCAAGTGCGGGAACGTTTGAGTTTTTATATGATAGCAAGGATAAGAAATTCTATTTCATCGAGATGAATACCCGTCTGCAGGTCGAACACACCGTAAGCGAGATGCGAAGCGGGCTCGATCTGATCGAGTGGATGATCCGTATCGCGCAGGGCGAGAAGCTGCTACCTCAAAGCGAGATAAAATTTAGCGGGCACGCGCTTGAGTGCCGCATCACCGCTGAGGACTCCAAAAGCTTTATGCCAAACCCGGGTAAAATCACAAAATACGTCGCTCCGGGCGGCAGAAACGTGCGTATGGACAGCCACGTCTATGAGGGCTACTCGGTGCCGCCTTACTACGACAGCATGATCGGCAAGCTCATCGTTTACGACAAGGACCGCACGCGCGCGATCGCGAAGATGAAAGTCGCGCTAGATGAGCTCATCATCGGTGGCATAAAATCGACGCGCGATTTTCATCTTAGGATGATGAACAACCCCGATTTCGTGGATAATAACTACGACACAAATTACCTAGCCAAGCACTGAATTTAAAATTCCAAGGGATGAAATTCTCTTGGAATTTTAAAATTTATTTGAAATTCTGCATTCAAGATTCCGTTTAAAATTTTATATTTAAAAATCTACTTGAAATTTTGTTTTAAAATTTTATCGTGCCACGCTTTAAAATTTTGCTATTAAATTTGCCGTTAAATCTAGGTGGTGAGGCGAGAGATACATCGTCGCGCGTATTTTTAAGGGCGAGATTGACGGCGGGCTCGGTTTAAATTATATATTCTGCGGCGGCTAAAATTTAGAATTTATGTCTTGTTACCGCAAATATTTGCTCTTGTCCATGCGGTTTAGCGTTGGTATGCGCCGCCACGATATTTTTTCTTTCATACGTAGCGATCGAGTTAAAATTTAGTCTTGCGCGCTCTATCATCTATTTCGGCGACTGGCTACCGCCGTGCGCGAGTAAGCGGTATAAAATTTACCGTACGAGCCACCTGCGCCCGTTCGGCGTAAATTTTATCGCGCTCGCCGTTGCGAGTATGAAGTAGTATCGAGCCGCAAATTTTAAAATATCTCGCCGCACACGCTTGAGAATAGTGTTCTTCTTTGCGGACAAAGCACGCTAGGTCTTTAAACCGTCAAATTTCAAGCCCTGAAAATTCCTCGTAAAATTTATTTAGATAATCAGCGTAATAGAAGTTTTGATTTCTAGCGTCAAATTTACCTGCTATTTCTAAAGCCATTTTATAAGTATTTTCATCTTCAAATGCGACAATGGGGATAAGCAATTTTAAATAATTCAGATCGTCGTTGCTATCGAGTATAGTGTGTGAATGCTTACGCGCCAAGCTTAGCGCTGTTTCGTGCTCTCCCAGCCTAACGGCGATCTCGATTAGCGGCGCGATCTGGTTTATGACGCGAGGATTTGACTCGATGATCTCCGCGGCCTTTGGCAGCAGGGTTTTTGCCTCCTCTATCTTGCCCGTCTTTATCATACTAAAAAGTATCGGCGCGTAGGTTATGTGCGGCACCTCGGAGCAAGTTAGCTCGCCCGAGAGTATCGGCTCGGCAAGACCCAGCGCCGCTTCGTGTTCGCCTGCAAAATTTAAATACGCGATCTCATCGCTTGCTTCGCACGCCTCGCAGTCGGACATATCGTCTTTGGCAAGCTTTTTCCACATCTTGTAGTTTGCTTTCGCCTCTTTAGACTCGCCCATGTCGATGTTTTGGTTCATCAAAGCCTTGTAGTAGGCCGCCAGCGAGAGCTCCAAACGCTCGTAGTAAAACAGCATCGCCTCGTTCGCCTCGTCTATGAGCTCTTTTTCGATCATGGAGCTTTTGGCGACGCCCGAGACGA
>NZ_CALIJF010000344.1 GCF_938018035.1 uncultured Campylobacter sp.
TTTCTTTATAAAGCACGAGCTGATCGTGAAGACCGAAAAAGCCGAGGCTACCGTTGCGTAGGTGTATAATAGCCTTTGCTCCGAAAATTCCTGATGCGGCTAAAACAAAAATACACAATATATCAGTTATGCTTTCGCCGATTGTCATATCGTATGCATCGGCGGCAAAAATTAATAAAATCCAAAGAAGTAGTGCTATTTTTATAAACCAATTTATCCTTTGCCGCATACTGTGTCTGCAATCAAAGCTAATTACCATTGCGCCTATACTATTTAATTCGAAAATTTTACGGATCTTGTTTTTGTAATAATACAGAATTTTATCGTTTTTAAACTCAAAATACATACCGTCTTTATCCCTAATTACGGTCAATAATGAAACCAATATAAGCGGAAGCATACGAAAGGTCTTAGGACTAACGGGATTTACTATGGTAGCAAAAGTCAAAAATATAATGAAGCCTATCAGTAGCGCCGGAAATTGATAAATCATATATTCGTAATAAGTATGATCTTTTATTACTATCGGTTCTTTGTCGTAATTTCTAGTTTTGGAATTCTGCGGTAAAGAGCCGCTGTCATCCGAGATAAAATTTTGCGGCTCTGCATTGTTTTCACAGGCAGAATTCTGATCCGCTTCGGCTTCTAAATTTAAAGCGTCAGGATCGGAATTTAGGGTTTCAGAATTTGAAGCTTCGAAATTTGAAGGTTTAGAATTTGAAACTTTATAATCCTGGGATTCAAAATTTGAAACTTCGGAATTCTGGATTTCAGAATTCAGGGATTTAGAATTCGAAGCTTCGGAATTTTCAGTTTCAGAATTCTCAGTTTTGGAATTTTCGACACCAAGCTTTTCGCTGCAGTTTTGCTTTGCATCGCCGCGCCGCTCATTCAGAAGCCTTTTTAATTCCTCAAGCCTATTTTGATCCATTCTTGCCCCCCGATAAGGCGTTTTAACCTCGCTTATTTTTACTCGCGCTCTTCATCGCCGCTAGCTCCTGCGCCAAAAATTCCCCCGTGTAGCTGAGCGTCTTTTTAAAATCTTTTGCGAGCTTTTCGGGGGTGCCGCAAGCGACGATCCGTCCGCCGCCCTCGCCGCCTTCGGGCCCCATGTCGATGATGTAATCGCAGTTTTTGATGACGTCCAGATTGTGCTCGATCACAAAGACGGAATTTCCCAGATCGACCAGATGGTGCAGCACCGCCACCAGGCGATCTACGTCTGCAAAATGTAGCCCTGTCGTAGGCTCGTCTAGGATATACAGCGTATTGCCCGTATCGGTGCGGCTTAGCTCCTTGGCGAGCTTAACGCGCTGTGCCTCGCCGCCGCTAAGCGTCGTGGCGGGCTGGCCTAGCGAAACGTAGCCGAGCCCGACGTCCGCAAGCGTCTTTAGCTTTTGATAAATTTTAGGCACGGCTTTGAAAAACTCGAGCGCCTCGTCGATACTCATCGCCAAAACGTCGGCTATGCTTTTGTTTTTGTATAAAATTTCAAGCGTCTGCGCGTTGTATCTCGTGCCGTGGCAGACGTCGCAAACGACGCTGATATCGGGCAGGAAGTGCATCTCGATCGTGATCTCGCCCTCGCCCGCGCATTTTTCGCAGCGCCCGCCCTTGACGTTGAAGCTGAAGCGGCCGATCTTGTATCCGCGCAGCTGCGCTTCCTTCGTCGCGGCAAAAAGCGCGCGGATCTCGTCCATCACCCCCGTGTAGGTCGCGGGGTTGCTGCGCGGGGTGCGTCCGATCGGGGTTTGATCCAGATAGATCGCTTTATCTAGGCTTTCAAGCCCGGAAATTTTAGCGCCCTTTACCGCGTGCACTTTCCTAGCGCGATTTAGCTCCTCAAGTGCCGTCGGCAGTATGGTTTGCAGCACCAAGGAGCTCTTGCCGCTGCCGCTAACGCCCGTGATGCCGACTAAATTTCGCAGCGGAAATTTTGCGCAAAGGCCGTGGATGTTATTGATATTTACGTTTTTGATACTTAGCCAAAGCTCCTGCTTGCGGTGCTTTTGGTAGTTTATCTCCTTTTGGTTATTCAGATACAGCGCGGTTTGCGTATTACTTTTAAGCAGATGCGCGACGTCTCCTGCGAATACGACCTCGCCGCCTAGATTGCCCGCCCCAGGGCCGATATCCACGACAAAATCCGCCGCCTCGATCGTTTTTTTATCGTGCTCGACGACGATTACGGAATTTCCCTTTTCCTGTAAGCTTCGTAGCGTCTTGATGAGCTTTTGCGTATCGCGCTCGTGAAGCCCGATACTAGGCTCATCGAGCACGTACATAACGCCGCTAAGACCCGAACCGATCTGGCTTGCGATACGGATACGCTGCGCCTCGCCGCCGCTAATGGTGCGCGCATCGCGCCCCAGCGTGAGGTATCCAAGCCCTACGTCTTTTAAGAAAAACAGCCTCTCGTTGATTTCTTTTAGGATCGGCGCTGCGATCTGCGCGTCCTTTTCGCTTAAATTTAAAAACCGCTTTTCATCGCTGAAAAATTCCACGCAGTCTGCGATACTCATATTTATCACGTCGCCGATACCCTTATCTGCGACCTTTACGGCGAGGCTTTCGGGGCGCAGGCGCAGCCCGCCGCAGTCGGGGCAAATTTTTTCGCTCATATAATCGTCCAGATCGCTTTCGTTTTTGAGCAGATCGTAGGCGTATTTGATCGCGCCCTCAAATTTACGCACGAGCTTATGTTTTTTCCAGTAAAAATCGATCTCTTTGACGCTGCCGTAGAGGATCAGCTTTTTTTGCTCCTCGCTTAAGCTTGCATACGGGATTTTGACGTTTATACCGTTTGCCTCGCAAAATCCGAGCAGAAATTTATAATAATAGCTCTTGTTAAAGCCCGACATCACCTTGATCGCGCCGCCCTCGATCGAGGCGTTTTCGTTGATGATCTTGCCCAGATCGAGGCTAAATTTTATCCCCAATCCATCGCAGCTCTCGCACGCGCCCTTTGGGGAGTTGAAACTAAACGCGAGCGGCTCGAGCGGCTTGAATGAAATTTTACAATCAAAGCACGCCATATGCTCGCTGTAGTGGATCAGGCTCTGCGCGAGCCCCAGCTCGGCGGCGTTTGCGATCTCCACCTCAAGCTCGCCGAAGCTGAGCTTGAGCGCCTTTTCGACGTCGCTTGCGATACGGATGGAATTTTCCTCGTCGATGATCGTGCGGTCGATGATGACCTTGATCGAGTGCTTTTTCGTCTTGCTTAGCTCGATCTCCTCGTCCAGTCGCACTAGCACGCCGTCGATCTGAGCGCGCACGTAGCCCTGCTCGCGCAAGCTTTGCAGCATATCGGCGAAGCTGCCCTTTTTCTCGCGCACCAAGGGCGCACCCAAGATCACCTTCGCGCCGAGCGGCAGCTTCATAATCTCGGCGATGATGTCGCTGGAGCTCATCTTTGAGATCGGCTTGCCGCATTTGTGGCAGTGCTGCACCCCCACGCGCGCATAAAGAAGCCTCAGATAGTCGTAAATTTCGGTGATCGTGCCCACCGTCGAGCGCGGGTTTTTCGACGTCGTTTTTTGATCGATCGCGATCGCAGGCGTCAGACCGTCGATCTTATCGACGTCGGGCTTGCCTACGCGGTCTAAAAACTGCCTCGCGTAGCTGCTTAGGCTCTCGACGTATCTGCGCTGTCCCTCGGCATATAGCGTATCAAACGCCAGCGTGCTCTTGCCGCTGCCGCTAAGACCTGTAAAAACGACGAGTTTGTCCTTTGGAATTTGCAAATTTATATTTTTCAGATTGTGCTCGCGCGCGCCCGTGATGGTGATGAGATCGTTCATTTTCGCCCTTTTGTGCAAATTAATCTTACATTATAGCTCAAATTGTTAAAATTGCGCTTTTGGAAGGGGCGGCGATGATACTAATCTGCACGGCTTTGCGCTGCGAAGCCCAAGCGATAATCGAGAGTTTTAAACTTACGCGCAGCGGCGATCTGTTCGCAGGCGAGCAGATGCTTCTATACATCTGCGACGTGAGTTTTGGGGCTAAATTTAAAGCGGGCGCTGCAGGCGGCATAGAAATAGAATTTAAGAGCGAACCCGGCGCAAAATTTGTTCGCCGTGCCGATACAGACGCGGAATTCGGGCGCGAGCTCCGCAAGGATCGGCGCGGCGCGGACGTGGAATTTGAGCATCGTTTGGACGCGGGCGCGCTCTGCGGCGTCGATGTAGAGGTCGGTTCTGCGCGAAATGCGGCTGAAAATTTTAAAATTTTAGATCTTGATTCCGCGCGAAATTTAAAGCGCTTTGGTGAAATTTTACTTTCGCGGCGCGTGGACTTTGCGCTAAACATAGGCGTCTGCGGCTGCGCAGATAAAGGCGTGCAAATCGGCGAGGCGTTTTACTTTGACGGCACGGCAGCGCAGGAATTTTGCGGCGAGGACGGATCGGAGCTTTGTAACTCGCAGACAATGGGGCGCGGCGCGCAGGCTCCGAAATTTCAAAATATTTGCGAGCGGGAATTTTGCGGCGTGAGTTTGGACGGCGGGCTACGGGCAAATTTAATCTGCGTAAGCGAGCCTAAAATTTTAAACGCAGCGGAGCAATCGGGCGCAGCGATCGAAGTATGCGGCGAGATAAACGCACAAGCCCCAACGCAAGGAACGAACGGCGCGGCAGATACAAAAAATTTCACGCAAGGCGCGTCTCAGACTGCGGCACAAAGCGCGACGGGCCGACGCAACGACGCGACGAATACCGCAGTGCGCGCAACACAAAATACGCCGTGCACGGCAAAAGACGCTACCCGCAAGCGTGCAAATCGCGGTATCAGGCTTTACGATATGGAGAGCACGCTTTTTGTTAGTGCTTGCGAGCGTGCGGGCGTGCCATGGGCGATGATGAAGATCGTAAGCGATCATCTGCGCGGCGAGCGGCTTAGCAAAAGCTTCGTCTATGAGCTCGTAAAGGCGCGCCTGCCGCAAATCCGCGCCGCGATAAAGAGCAAAATTTAACTATGGATGCGTGCGCAAAAAACCCAGCCGAGAGATAAATTTTAGCTTCATATGTCGAATACGACGCGGAATTTGAAGGTATTGCGGAGGCGCAGGAGAAATGATGAAAATAAAAGGCTCCTATCTGTATTTTACCCTCTTGGCGTGCGCGTGCATCGCGGTTTGCGCGTATGCCGTAGCAGATCTGTTTGCGGATCCGCCCTTGTTGGTCTTTTTAGCTCTTTTGCTAGTATTTTTCTGTATCGGGCTATGGCTAAAAGACGCCCTAATAGGCGCGCGCTACCTATTTTACTGCGTCTGCGTGCAGCTACTTTTTGCAGCGGCCATATTCGCCGTTCATAAATTTCCCGCCATGGCGCAGTTTGTGCGTGGTGCAGAGATAGGCGTGGGCGGTGCGGGCATACCGCTAGGTATCGCTCTGCTCGTGCTGCCCGCGTTTTTCTGCGCCCTGCCGTATTACTACCGAACGGGCGTCAAAAAAATCCCGCAAAAGCTCATACTCGGCGGAATTTTGATCCTAAACGTCGCTATTACGCTAGCTTATGCCTTCTATTTCGAGCGACTATTCTGCGGCGCGATCTGAAATTTCATCGATTTTCAGTGACAGCACGCGAAATTTAAGTATAATTTGCAAAATTTAAACGAAGCGGAGCAAGATGACGGAGGCAAAAAAGGAGCTAGGCACGCAGTTTGGCGTGAATCTGAGCGAGCGATCAAGCGCGTTTTTGGGCGCGCTATTTGAGAAATTTCACTTTTCATTTCAGCAAAAAAAGCAGCTAGCGGAGTTTGCGAGCGATTTTGAGGCGTGGGACGAGATGCCCGTTTATGAGCTGCTTGCGGACGGGCAGTGCGGGCTAAATTTTAATAAAGCCAAATTTAATAAGGCAGGAAAAGTCCCAAACGGCGGGCAAATTTTTAATTTCGTGCGCGAAGCCTGGCTTGAGTTAAAGTCCCGCCCGCACTCGTATGCAAGCTCCAAAAGCGATTACGCGCCGAAAAAATTTGAAATTTCATCCTTTCGCGCGGAGCGCATAGCTTTAGGGCGCTGTCCGGTGGCGAGCGAAAACACCCGCTGCTGCAATCTGCTGACGCTCGATGCCGTTAATTCGTGCGGTTTTGACTGCTCCTATTGCGCGATTGGCTCATTTTACAAGCAGGGGAAAATCGGCTTTGACGAGAATTTTGCGGCAAATTTAGCGCGCCTGCGACTCGATCCCGCGCGCAGCTACCACATCGGCACGGGGCAGAGCTCCGACTCGCTCATGTGGGGCGATCGCTTCGGCATTTTAAGCGCGCTATGCGATTTTGCGGCGCGGCATCAAAACGTGATTTTGGAGCTTAAAAGCAAGTCAAACAATATTAAGTTTTTCCTGCAGCGCGAGATCCCGCGCAACCTCATCGTCACCTTCTCGCTAAATACCCCCGCGATCATAGCGAACGAGGAGCATCTAAGCGCGAGCCTGGATGCGCGGCTGGCGGCAGCCGAAGCGCTCGCGGCGCGCGGCATTTTGGTGGGCTTTCACCTCCACCCGATGGTTTGGTACGAGGGGTGGCGGAGTGATTACGGCGCGCTTTTTGAGCGGCTGCTGCGCAGCTTCGATCCAAGCAACGTCGTGATGGTCTCGCTCGGCACGCTTACTTTCATCAAGCCCGTCGTCAAGAAGCTACGCTCGCGCGGGCTACGGAGCAAAATTCTACAGATGCCCCTTGCGGACGCGAACGGCAAGCTGTCCTACCCGCTGCAGATCAAGCGCGAGCTTTTCAAATTTGCCGCGGACGCGCTTTCGCCGTGGCGCGAGCGGGTGTTTTTCTACCTCTGCATGGAGGATGCGAGCCTGTGGCGCGAGGTTTTGGGACACGAATACGAAAGCAACGACGCATTTGAGGAGGCGATGAAAACGGCGTATTTTGCAAAGATAGGGCAGCGCTAGGCGTGCTGTTTACCGCAGATGTCGCGGCCTGGACCGGCTCGCATGTGGCGCCGAGGGTACAGGGCGAAAATTTACGGCGAGCGAGCGATTAAAATTTAGCGGCACACCCGGCTTTATAAAATTAAATTTTATAAATCGTGCGGGGCGGGCACAGCGAGCGGCGATGAAATTTTACAAAGCGGCGGCGCAGCAAGAAGTCCGCAGGCTAAATTTAAAATTTTACCCGGCGCATGTCGGCGGCGCGGATTGTTTAGGCTGCACAAATTTAGCGGCGGACACAATGAGCAGAGAAAATTTAGCGTAGGAAAATTTACTCGGCGCACTAAATTTAACGCGCCGAAGCGGCATGAAAATTTAAAGGAGAAAAGATGAAAGCATTGATCACGGGCGCAAGCGGCGGTATCGGCAGCGCGGTTGCGGAGCTTCTGCGACAAAACGGCTATGAAATTTTAACGCTGGCCTCGCGCTTTGAGGATACGGACGCGCTGGCAAAAGAGTGCCGCGCGCTGGCTGCGGCGTGTGAGATTGACGCACTGATTTTGTGCGCGGGCACGGCGAAATTTGCGCCGCTTGAAGCGATGAACGAGAACGAAATTTTAAAAATTTTAAACGTAAATCTTGCTGCAAACATCATCATCACGCGCGCGCTTTTGCCAAATTTAAAGCGCAACCGCGCCCATATCATCGGCATCAGCTCGATCGAGGCGCTGCGAGCGAGCCGCTTTAGCGCGGTTTATAGCGCGAGCAAGGCGGGGCTGCGGGCGTTTCTGCTATGTCTTTTTGAGGAGGCGCGCAAGCAGATCAGAGTAAGCTGCATCAATCCGGGCATCACCAAAACGCCGTTTTACGAGGATTTGAGCTTCGAGCCTGCAGATGATGAGGCGAGCTTCGTGGATGTGGGGGAGATCGCAAATTTCACGCTGCAAATTCTGCGCACGAAGTCCAACGTGAGCGAGTTTACGATCCGCCCGCAAATCGTAAATCTGCGGAAAAAATCAAAATTTAATCGCGAAGGAGGCGAGCTTGAAAACTAGTAAAAGTAAAATTTTTATTATGCTAATTGCGGGGTTTTTTATTATTTATGGAGTTATAAGAAGCAGCGGTATGTATTGCAATATGGAGGAATTCTTTTCTGATAGGAAAGGCGAAGAGGATGACGCCTGCATCGCTAAGCTGATAAAGCGCGCGGATGATGGAAATAGTTTTGCAGAAAATAGGCTTAGATATCCAACTATGGAATATATCAAGCGAGTGTGCGAAAAGGGGGTGGAAAACTTAGGTGAGCGAGAAAGATTTTATTTCGAGCGTTATAGCAAAGATCGTTGTAGCGCTTGGGGCTTTGAAACGCCCAAATTAAAAGACAGCGAAGCAAATACGACGGACGGCGAGGGAAATTTAACGCGCGAGGGTGCGAATACGATCCGCGATGAAGCAGATGCAATCAAACGCGATATGAATTCTACGGGAGGATTAAATGCCGGGCGATAAAGCGAAATTGAAAGCTAGTAAAAGTCAAATTTTTTTGTTAATCGTAGGGGCTGTTATTCTATGCGCCCTATATATAAAAATCAGCGGCTCGTGTTGCAATGTGAGAGAGATATTTTTGGGCTATGGCGAAGAAGACGATGCCTGCATTGCTAAGTTAGTAAAGCAAGCGGATGCCGGCGATATCCTAGCGACAAACAGACTAAGGTATCCGCATGAGGCGTATATTAAGCGAGTGTGCGAAAAAGGAGTGGAAAGTTTAGGCGAGCGCGAGAGATATTATTTCCAAGGCTTTAGCGGGGATCGCTGTGAGAATTGGGGCTTTAAAACGCCAAAATTAAAGGGCGATGAAGCAAATACGACAAGTAGCGGCGGTAATTTAGCGCGAGGCGATATGAACGCAACGGACGGCGGAAATTTAACGCGCGCCGAGGCAAACAACGGCGAAGCTGACACTACGGGCAACAAGGCGGACACGACGAAGCGCGAAGGAAATTCTACGGAAGAACAAAATGCTGGGCGATAAGATTAGCCTTGAAGGCGATATCGTAAATTTTATGCCGTTGGTCAAATTTGTGAAAAAATGAGTTAAAATTTATTACTCAAGGAAAAACATGGTAAAAAAGAGATCTTTAAAAATAAAAGGAAGCATATCGATTGCCATAATCCTGCTTTGGGCTTATTTTTTGATTACGACGCTGGGCGGTGATAGATACTGTGGCGTATGGGATTATATCGCAAATAGTGAAGAGGATGATGCCTGCATCGCTAAGCTGATAAAGCGCGCAGACGCGGGTAGTGAATTGGCGCTCAATCGGCTTAGATACCCTAGCAAGGCGTATATCAAGCGCGTATGCGAAAGGGGAGTGGAAAACTTAGGCGAGCGAGAGAGATATTATTTCGAGCGTTTAGGCGTAGATCGTTGCGAAGCTCCAAATTTTAAAGGTGGCGAAACAAATACGACAAGTAGCGGCGGTAATTTAGCGCGAGGCGATACGAACGCGACTGACGGAGGAAATTTAACGCGCGCCGAGGCAAACAACGGCAAATCCGACACTATGGGCAACAAGGCGAGCTCGATAAAGCGCGAAGGAAATTCTACGGAAGAGCAAAATGCTGGGCGATGAAAATTTAGAAAAATTTTTCTCAAAAATCGACGCTGCGGAGTTTGGGATTTCGGCGGGCCCAAAGCCCGCTTTAAAAAATTCTAAGCTTGCAGGAAGCGCGAGAGACGGGAATAAGGACAAGCTCTTAAAATCACAAGGTGGCGCGGAATTTCGCGGCGGACAGGCGCACTCTAGCGGCGCGCAGCAAACTGAAATTTTAAAATTTAATGCCGAGCTGCCGTTTGATGCCGAGAAAGAGCGTCTTGATACAGAGCAAGCACACTTAAAATTTAACGTCCGTCCATCGCAGTCGGAACCGGGCGTCAGACAAGCGCTTGCGTTTGATGCTCATCCGCCGCAGACGCCGTTTGACGCCGAGCGAGCGCAGGCAAAGATCGAAAATTTCATGCGCGATCTGCTGCAAAACCACGTGCTTTGCGTAAGCGGCGCGGAATTCGCCTTCGCGGAGATCGAGGCGTATTTCACGGGCGCGGATCGAAACACCTACAAGCGCACGTCGCGGGCGGGCGAGATATTTTTTCACAATTTCGGCTTTGACATTTCGTTTCGCAGCGTCCCGCAAAGCGGCGGCGGGATTTTGGTGCGAAGCCTACGCATCCTAAACGGCACAGAGCTTTTGGCGGGCGGCTTACCGGGTTCGACGGCCTACTTGCCTGGCTCGGCAGACAACTTGCACGGCTTGGCGGAGAGCGGTCCGCTCGGCTCTGCCGCCACGCTTATACAAAATGGCGATTTTATCGCGGGTCCGCGCAAATGCATGGGTAAAATTTTAAATCTGCAAACGCAAAATTTAAACTTCTCTTTAAAGCGTGTGCCGCAAATAACGCATGCGGCGAGCTTTAGCAACCGAATCCGACGAGGTGAGATCGTAAATGAAGCGAATCTGGACGCAAATATGCCAAGCGGTGCAGCGGGTGCGGCGAAGCTTGCGAATGAGCCGCGTAGGCTTACTAGCGAGGAGTTTGAGGTATATTTGAGCGTAGGCTGCGCGGCGGCGAAAACATATAAAAAATCGCTGCAAAGATATGAGGACTAAATTTTGATCAAACGGCGCATAGCGGGCGAGCGGTAAAATTTAATGAGCTTTAAGCGGCGGCGCTATAAAATGGCGCGTCCATCAAATTTAAAGGCGGCAAATGGATCAAAGCAGGCTAGATGAATTAAAAAAGCCACTACAAAAGCGACATCAAGAGCCGAAGTGGGGCTCGGAACAAAATTCTAACGGCGAAAATTTTAAAGCCCAAAATTCTGAAATCCAGAATTCTGAAGTTTCGAATTTTGAAGCCCGGAATTCTGAAGTTTCGAATTTTGAAGCTCAGAATTCCGAAGTCTCAAATTCTAAATTCTTGAATTATAAATCTTCAGATTCTGAAGTCTCGAATTTTGAAATCCTGAATTCCGAACCTCCGAATTTCGCTACCGACGCTTTAAATTTAGAAGCCGAAGCGGATCAGAATTCTGCCTGTGATAACAACGCAGAGCCGCAAAATTTTATCTCGGATGACAGCGGCGCCTTACCGCAGAATTCCAAGGCTAGAGATTACGACGAAGATTCGATAATAATCAAAAATTATGAAAAATTTTTTGTATATTCGTTTTTAGTCTTATTATTGCCGATTTCTACGCTACATGCATTTTTGATTATAGATTGTATAAATTATAAAAATATTGACATAGTTCAGTATTTTGCAATTTTATTCATTATTTTACTATCTACAGTTATAATATCCATATTTACCGTAATCCGCCCTAGGCAAGAGATAAAATTCACAAACAAATATATACAATTCATTAGCGACGACTTGGTTGAAAAACGCTGCGAAATTGACAAAAACGCTTTATCTTTAAATTTCTCTATCGGAATTTTGGCAAGTTCATATGAGATAGGAAAATCTGAAAAGATATTTTTGTACTTTATCGCTATTTTTATATGCGTAATATGGTGGGATATATTTTTTATAGCGGTATTCTTTACATATTTATTTGGGTTCTTATTAAATTTCATACTTTATCTGTTTATAAATAGAAATTTAAAAGGGTTTAGGGCTCTGCCGTTTATTAGGATCGCACGTCCCTCATATGGCAGATGGTTTAGGAACAAACTCATTTATCCAAGATATTATCTCGTTTATCTCTATAATCAAAAAATTTATGATGAAATTAAGGAATATTTTTTACGAAAAAGCGTAAATATAAATAACGTTAAGAAAGATTATTTGTTTATCTAATGAGGAGGATAAAATGACGAGGGAAGAGGTCGCGAAGAAAGAGTCAGGCAACGTATATAAAAGTCTTTTGTCAATTAAGCTATTACAAATTTAGATCTATTTTTTAAAAGGTGCTTGAAATAATGGAAAATTTTAATAAACAAAAAGCCAGAGACTACGACAAAGATCCGCTAATAATAAAAGACTATGCTTTTTACGACTATATGAAATATTCCACGATTGCTACGCTTATAGGATGCTTATTCTTCATCTCGGTCGTTACCGTAGTAAACCCCATTGAGCCCAAAAATTTTAGATTACTTCCTTTCGCTTTGGTAATATTTTTTATCAGGCGAAAGCAACAAAAGGGCGTCTATTTCGTATTTAACGATTCGGATATCAAATATTACAAAGAAGATAAAGCTTATAAATCTTTGAAGCTTGAACAAATCGGCGCCGTTGCGATCAGTTTTGATCCGCGCTGGGACTGGCGGCAGAGGATAAGCATACCCGAAATGCTGTTTTTGTCGCTTTGGCCTTTAGGTGCATACGTTATGCGCGGAATGCATGCGATGATCGCGCTAATTTCGATGATAGCAATTAGCCTATTCGGAGCGGGTATATTGATGCATCTTAAAAATGGCAGTTTCAGATGCTTAGGCGTCTATGACCGGCTTGTGATATACGGCGAAACGGGCGATCTTAGAATTATAAATGTTTTGATTTATAGCGAAAAAGAGTATCTGGAATTAAAAGAGTATTTTATGCGCAAAACGCATATAGATTTAGATACCGTCCCGCGCACCTTGTCGGTATTTAGCAAAAAGGTAAAATTTAGAAAATTTAAATTCTAACGCTCCGCTTGAAATTTTGCCTTTAAATTTACGCGTTAATCATCGCTGCCTTCATATACGCCGAGCTCTACGAGAT
Organism: uncultured Campylobacter sp.; assembly: GCF_938018035.1. Taxonomy (GTDB): domain Bacteria; phylum Campylobacterota; class Campylobacteria; order Campylobacterales; family Campylobacteraceae; genus Campylobacter_B. Next base: position 12,653 of record NZ_CALIJF010000344.1, read on the forward strand.
TGCCGTCAGGATCGCGCAGATAGATACTTTGCATAGCGCCGCGCGCGCCCATTCGAGACACGACGCCAAGCTCTATTTGCACCCCTTTGTTTTCCAGCTCCGTTTTGAGCTGCTGTGCGCTTTGATCTTCGCAGATGAGGCAAAAATCCGCCGAGCCTACGCTAGGACGCGCTGCAAACGGCGCAAACTCGCCCGCGCGGGTGTGGATATTGATCTTTGAGGAGCCGAAGCACAGGCTGTGTTTGCCGCCCTCGTAAACGTGCTCTAGCCCCAAAATTCCTTCGTAAAATTCCACGCATTTTTGCAGATCGTCCGTAACTAGGACGAAGTGATCGATATCTGTGATTTTCATTTCATCTCCTTGCGCGCTTGCAAGTCGCAAAATTTTTACGCCTCGCGGTGCAATCTTGGAATTCTACCGTGAAATTTTGCGACAAAATTCCAAATGCTCATAGCGCGAAATCAAAATTCCGCGACGTAAATTTTAAAATTCTAAAATTTAGCCTAAGTAAAAATGGAGCGCGAGCAAAACCTCGCTTTAGTAAAATTTGACCCGACGAAATTCCGTCTAGCTAGCGCCGCAAATTCTAATCTCGCGATTTTAAAACTAGCGATTTTAAAATTCTCTTGCCTACCTCGACGCCCGGCTGATCATAAGTGCTGACGCCCAGTATCGCTCCAGTAGCGCTGGTTAGCAGCTCGAAGTAGTAAAATAGCTCGCCCACGCTCTGTTCACAAAGCCGCGAAACCTCGATTAGATCGACGCTAATACCCTCATTTAGTACGGCTTGCAGCGTAGCATCGCACTGAAGATTTAGCACCTCATCCAGTCGCATGCCGTTTACGAAGTCGCAGCCCTCAAGACCTTGCAGACTGATACCAGGCACCGCGTCCGTAGTGCCGTTGTCCGTGAGCTTTAAGAAAGTCACGGTCTTATCCTTTACGCCGTCCATTATGAGCTGAAGGAAGCTGTGCTGATCGCGCGAGCCTACAAGCCCCACAGGAGTAAGCCCCTCGCGTCTAAAGCCGATCTTTTTACCTAAGCTTTCCGCCCATAGCTGCACGTACCACTCGCCCAATGCGCGCAGCGCGTCGCCATAGCTAAAAAGGACATTGATTTTCGCACTTTTGTGCGTGGCGTAGTGATAGGCTTTTCGTAGAATTTTATTCTCTGCGATTTTAGCGGGATCGCCTGCTAAAATTTCATCCAGATACCGCTCTTTTGCGGCGGCAGCTCCGCGTAGCATCGCGCTTGCATCAAGGCCTAGCCCAACTGCGGGCACTAGCCCTACCGCACTTAACACGCTAAAACGGCCGCCTACGTTAGCGGGCATATTTATCACGCAGGCACCGTGCCCGCGCGCGAAGATATCAAGCGGCGAGCCCGCATCGGTGATGAAGATGAAATTTTTCGCTAGCGTCTTTAAATCTGAAATTCCGAAACGCTGCAAAACGACCTTAAAAAGCGAGATTGTCTCGATCGTGCTGCCCGATTTGGAGGATACTATGAAAATCGTGCGAGCGAAATTTAACCCTTCAAGCGCGCGACGCACACTAAGCGCGTCTAAATTATCCAAAATTTCAAAGCGCAAATTCTTTCTTACGCGCGGACGCAGCATCTCATAAAGCGCTCGCACGCCCACGCTGGAGCCACCGATGCCCACAAGCACGACCCCGTCGTAGCTTCGTGCGCTAAAAAATTCCTGCGCTCGCGCTATTTCGTCTGCGCCTTGCTGCGGCAGGCGGTAGTAGCCTATCTCGCCGCTTTCGTATTCGGCGCAAATCTTTGCCGCTATCTCTTCTAGCGCGCCGTCTTTTGCCGGCGGGAAAAACAGCTCATTTTTTACCATCGCCGAATTCTCGCTCGTAGAAATATTTGATCGCCTCCACGTAGCCTTTTACCGAGCCGCAGTCGAAGCGAGTGCCTTTAAATTTATACGCGATCACCACGCCGTTTTGAGCCTGCTTCAAAAGCGCGTCGGTGATCTGCACCTCGCTGTTTTTACCGGGCGCTGTCTGCTCGATGAGATCGAAAATATTGGGCGTTAGGATGTAGCGCCCGATGATGGCTAAGTTTGACGGAGCCTCGCTAGCCTCGGGCTTTTCTATCATATCCGAGACCATTATCAGATCGTCGCTGATGCTCTTTCCCGCGATGATGCCGTATTTGTTTACGTCCTGCGGCGGCACCTCCATTACCGCAACGACGCTGCAGCGGTATTTTTCGTAAATTTTAACCATCTGCGCAAGCACGCCCTCACCGTTTTCGTTCACGCACAGATCGTCTGCGAGTACCACGCCAAAAGGCTCGTCGCGGATTAAAATTTTACCCGTATAAATTGCGTTGCCGAGCCCCTTCATCTGCTCTTGGCGCGTAAAAGAGAAGGTGCAGCGCTTCATAAGTGCTCTGATCTCGTCGAGCAGATACTCCTTGCTGCTGCCTGAAATTTGATCCTCCAGCTCGTAGCTGCGGTCGAAATAATCCTCCAGAGCGCGCTTGCCGCGACCCGTGACGAACGCCATATTGTCCATGCCCGCCTCCAGCGCCTCATCCACGCCGTAGTGAATGAGCGGCTTGGTAAGGATCGGAAGCATCTCTTTTGGTAGTGATTTGGTCGCGGGCAAAAAGCGCGTGCCGTAGCCCGCCGCGGGAAATAAACAGGTCTGGATCATGAAGCTCCTTTGATCTTTTTTTGAACTTTTATTATAATGCAAAAAAGATAAAATTCCGCAAAGGAAAGCCTTGAAAACGATTGAAAAAGAGATCAGCGCCGCGCAGGAGATTAAAAAATCAAGCTTCATCGCCTATCTAGCGCCGCTAGCGAGCTTTGAGACGCTGCGTGTGCGGCTGCGGCAGCAGCATCCCAAGGCGCGCCATATCGTCTGGGCGTATCGCGCGCTGAACGAGCCCGGGCAGATTGTAGAAAACTCAAGCGACGACGGCGAGCCCAAATCGACCGCGGGCGCGCCGTGTCTAAACGCGCTTCGCGGCGCCGAGCTAATTAACGCCGCGGTGCTTGTGGTGCGCTACTTCGGCGGCATCAAGCTAGGCACTGGCGGGCTGGTGCGCGCATACGCTAGTAGCGCAAATCTCGCTATCGAGGCTGCCGCAAGCAGCGGTGCTTTAACCGACTTTTTTCTTAAAAGGCGCTGCGCCTTTTTCGTGCCGTTTGCGGCGGTGGCTAAATTTGAACATTTTTTAAAAAAATCTGGCTTTGTTTATGAAGCAAGCTTCGGTGCTGCGGGAGCGGAGTTTAGCGCAGAGTTTAGCGCGGAGGAATTTGAAAAATTTAAAGGCTTTGCAGATGCTCTCGCGCCGGCTCTTAAAATGCTGCGCGAGCCGAAATTTTAAAATTTCAAAATTCTATAAAATTTAAAAGCTCGTCTCGGCTAAATTTGAAAGCATAAGCAGATTTTGCATTTTATCGTAGCGGAATTTTAAAGCTAAAGTGAAATTTCATCGTGCGAAACATAAAATCCGATAAATTTTAAAATTTTCAAAATTCTGTCGTAATTTAGCTTGCAAAATTTCGCGAAAATTCCGTCCGTAAATTTCAAAATCCCATAAAATTTTTAAAATTTTACGTGCTTCATCTTAGCTTCACGCACAGGTAGGCTTAGCAGAGCTGCAATAGCCGCTAGCGTCATATCCAAATACCACATATAATCATACGCGCCGTATGCCCGTACCGCAAGACCCCCGATATATGCGCCAAAAAATCCACCGATTTGATGCGAAAGCATCGTAAATCCAAATAGGCTTGCTAAATATCGCGTCCCTAATAGCTTACCTACGGCAGCCGCAGTAGGCGGTACGGTCGCTAGCCAGGTAAATCCTAATCCCACGCTGAAGATATAAAACGTAAGGCTATCTTTTGGCGAGAGCACATAAGCACCAATAAGAGCGATACGCAGGGCATATATGCAAAATAAAATGACTTTACAGCGCACTTTGGAAACACACCAACCTACGAATAAGCTGCCTACGATGTTAGCGATACCAATCAGTGCGAGCGAAAAGGACGCTACCTGCGCGCCATGCCCGCTTAGTGCTACTTCGCTAGGCAGGTGCGTCACTAAAAATGCTACGTGAAAACCGCACGTAGCAAAGCTTAAATTTATCAAAATATAGCTTTTATCGCGCAGCGCTAAACGCAGCACTTCGCCTAAGCTGCGCTTATCTTCTTCATGCAGGCTGGTTTGTTCGCCAAATAGAATTTTACTGCCTGCCAAAAGTCTTGCAAGCGGCAGAATTAGCAAGCTAAGCCCTGCGAGCGTAAAAAATGCGCCGCCGTATCCCAAAGTAGGCGTTGCGATACAAAACCCTATCATCGGTGCAAATAAAAACTGCCCGAACGAGCCGCCTGCATTTAACACTCCGCTAGCAACCGAGCGGATAGAAAATGGCAGGCGCTTTGCCATTAGGCTCATTAGAATCGGAAAACTACCCGCACCAAGCCCCAGTGCAAGCCCAAAACCCATCGTTAATACAAGCGCGCTTTCGCTACTAAATAACGGCACAAGAGCGCAGCTAATCGCCAAAAGCACGCTGCCCCAAAACAGCACGACGTAGGCACCGAGCTTGTCTGCAAGTATCCCGCTAAGCGGTTGCGAAAAGCCCCATACCAGCTGCGTAGTTGCCATCGCAAAGCTTACTTGTGCGATGGATAGGGAATTTGCTTGCATTATGGGCTGCACGAAAAGACCTAATGACATACGAATGCCCATCGTAATCATCAAAATCGCCGCGGCGCATAGGATCATTATCCAAACTGATTTCATATATATTCCTTTTAAAAAATAGAATTATAGCATAAAAATCACTAATATATCGATATTTTATAGATATATTTAATTAATGTATTTTAGTATATTATTTATGTAAGAGGAATTTACCGAGCTTTAATGGGCTTTGCATTAAAATTCCATTTTCAAGGAGAAGCGATGATTTACGAAGATGAGATGATTTATGTGGAGCGCGAGGAGCACGAAGTGCCGTGGGTGAAGGTCTTTACGAAGGCGAAATTTAAAGAGCTTAGCGACTGCGACGAGGCGACGCTGGCGCATCTGTGGCGCGCCGTGCTTCAGTGCGAAAAGAGCCTGCGGGAGTTTTATGCGCCCGATAAGATCAATATCGCAAGCTTCGCCAACTACGTGCCGCGCGTGCATTTTCACATCCAGGCGCGCTTTAAAAACGACAGCTTTTTCCCGGAGTCCGTCTGGGGCAAAAAGATGCGAAACGGCAAGCTCGATCTGCCGGAATTTAGCGAATTCGCAGAAATTTTAGCGGCAAATTTAAAGATGGAATTCAGATGATAGGCGCGCGATCCAAAAAATACCTAAGCCTTTTCGCACTTGCTTGCTGCGGCGCCACCTTTGCATTTTATCTGCGCTTTAAAAGCGAGGAAAATGAGATAAAAATCAAGCAGCAGTTCGATTTCAGCGCGAGTTTGTTTGAAAAGATCGTGGACGAAGAGAAGCTAAACGCCTTTGCGATCTCGCTGATTTTGTCGCAGAACAGCGACGTGGTGCGCTGCTTCGAGAGCGGCAAACACGGCGAGTGCATGGACGTGACGAAAAAATACAAAGACATTTTAGGCGCGGTGCCCTTCTATACGGGCGTGAAGATACATTTTCATACGCAAAACACCAGAAGCCTAGCTAGGAGCTGGAGCGACGAATTTTACGACGACGATCTGAGCTCGTTTCGCCATTCGCTTTTGCAGATCCGCCAGAGTCTGCTTCCAAAAGCGCTCGTCGAAATGGGGCGGTGCGGAGTTTTTATGCGCGGAATTTCACCCGTTTTTAGCGAGGGTAAATTTATCGGAAGCGCCGAGATAATGCTCGATTTCGAGCACGTCATCGCGCAGATCAACCGTATGGGAAACGATATTTTTATCTTGGTCGATAAGAGATTTGAGACCGACTGCTTCTACGATAAAATAGGCGTTATCAAGGACTTTATCGTCGTAAACAGCGCACCGGATTACGACGTTTTGTCGATTTTGGCGACGCTTGATTTTGGGGCGCAGAGCTTTATCAAAAAGGACGGGCATTATTTTTACGTGCGGGCATTTTCGGACGAAAACGGCACGAAGCTGGGCTATATAATTTTGCACCGCGAAGGCTAGCGGCGGGATTTAAATTTAGGTGCCTATCGCTTGTTTGTTTCGTCGCGGCGGCGGCAGCGCGGCGAGCGGACGTTTTAAATTTGATCGTAAAATCGCGGAAATCTGTGCTGAAATTTTAAATTTTAAAAGGAGCGTCGGTATGAAATTTTATAAATCAGTTAAATTTAAAGTCGCAATAGGCGTGCTGCTTCTTATAATAATACTCTGCGCCGCATTCATCCGCATCATCCCCGATTATTCCACTTCACGAGGCTTCGCTGTCGTTTCTACTTCCGACTACAACAAATACAAGCAGGGCTATTGCCTCAAAGAAAACAGAATTTTGCCCAAAGAGGA
>NZ_CALIJF010000345.1 GCF_938018035.1 uncultured Campylobacter sp.
AAGCGCAACGAGGAAATTTTTAGAAACCTTCATAGTTCTTCTTTAAAATAGATTTAATTATACGTTAGGGCCTTTTAAAATTTCTTAAAATGCAAGATAGGCGGCTGTTTAATTCTGACGAGAGACATTCGGCGGCTATAGTGGCGGCAAGTTGGGCGCAAATACGCTTAAGCTTAGCTACGGCAGGGACGGCGCCGATGCGGCGTGATTAAAATTTTAAAGCTTGGATTTTGCGCAAAGGATTTTAAATTTTAAAATTTTGCTTGCGCGCAGAAATTTTAAAATTTAGTTTAAGAAGGATCAAGCGCAGATCGGACGCGAGATAAAATTTCATATCGCTTTGAAATTACGACCGGCTATCGTGCGCAGCATTACAGATGCCGAGACTATGAGCGGCGTAAGTTTGAAGTGGAGGATATGTAGGCCTTACGATGCAAGAGATCACAACGACTAGAAGCAGTGATCTTGCAAGCACTCGTGCCGTCTTAAAGCGCAAGCCTGCGGTCGCGACGCGCGATCTGAAATTTAGAAATCAAATTTCAAAAACAGTGCAGCAGCGCCTGCTTTAAAACAGTCGTGGGACGGTATCTGCTCGGACTAATTAAAAAGCCGAACGGCCGTTTTATAAGCCGCGACTGTAGAGCGAGCAAAAAAAAGGGGGGGCAGTATCCGTCCGCGCGGCGAGTTGTAGATTTAAAACGATTGAGCGAACAAAGAAAAGCCGTATGGAGACATCCCTGCGCAGCGTAAAGTTCAAATACCAAGTAGCTAGATGTGAAATTAAAGCGAGCGATTTCACGCCGCAGTACCACAAAAAAGCATTCGCTCTGCACGCAGCTCCTATCCGGCGCAGCAAATATGATATGTACCCATAAAAGGGCGGTCAAAATTCTCGCGTCCGCAGCGCGCAATTTAAACCGGCAAGCGTGCGGCGCAAAGTAGCCGTCGCGGGGGGGGGGCGTAGCAAGACGCCTGCTAGGAAGCGTCGCGACGAGCTGCGACACTCGTCGCCAGCAAATTTTAAACGACTAAGCGGGCGGCAAATTTAATAAAATTTAGCCGTTCATTATCGATAGCAGCTCGGTGTTG
>NZ_CALIJF010000346.1 GCF_938018035.1 uncultured Campylobacter sp.
TAGCCCATCTTTAAAATTTACGTGCGCGTAATTTACGCTTAAGCTTTTGTGCCCCTCTGCGCGTCCCTTGAATACGCGCCCGACCGCCCACATCATCGGATCGCGATAGCCTTTGGCTGCTCGCACGCCCTGTATAAGCTCATCCAACTCCTCTATCGTTTTAAATTCTTTAGACATTCTTACTCCTAAAATTAATTAAAAATATCGTTTATTTTACCGCCTTTTAGGCACTTTTCACGATCGATTTCGATTTGTTTTTTGAGCTCGGCGTCCTTGGCAAACACGCTTTCATCCACCAAAGTACTCGGCAAATTTATCATAATCGCGTCGTGAGAGCCGCTAAAACCGCTTAAATTTTGTCCAAAATCTTTTTTAATGAGCTCGTTTTTGCTACTTATATCTCCGCCATCGCAGTGAAAGTCCGATCCGCCGCCAACACAATCGCATCTTATTTTGGTATTATCATCGTATACACGATTCACCAAATAAACGTTTTCTTTCAAATTTATACTGCTTATCGGATTAAAAACGAGTACGGCTAGAATTTTATTATTATGCGGATTTGACACCTCCCAGCGTACGGCACGATATGAACTTAGCATCACTACAAGCGGCTTTTTCGATTTTTCTAGCGCGACGACTACTTTATTATCATTCACATCACTTTCGTAAATGGCAGCTAGCCATATATCGAAATTTTGACCTTTTAGCTTAGCAGCTACCTCGCTTTGTTTATAAAAATTTGGCTCATCCTTAAAATCCACCAAAAGGCTAGTGGTATGCCAATTGTTGGCGAACCAAACCTCGATCTTGTGGCGCCCTTTACTAAATTTATGTACGACGGCTTTGTTTCTAGCATTTTCGGAGTCGTATATCTGCTCGCCGTCTATCGCAATACGTAAATTCGCCCAACTAAAATCCGCCAAAATCATCTGTTGCACATCCTGCTTGAAGTCGAAATTCCCGACCCAATAGGCGATAAATTTTTCGGAAGGTATTTTGTGGAACTTGTCGTAAGCGAAATTTAAATTTATATTTTCGACCGTTTCCGAGAAAACGACGGTTTTCGGATCGTCTTTATTTAAGTAAAAAGCCAAAAACTTATCCGCTGGAATCTGCTTGCCCGCCGTGATCTCACTCGCCCATTTTTGTGTGTCGTTAGCGTTTGCACAAGCAAGAAATACGCAAAAAGCCAGTAAAAATACTCTTAAAATTTTCATTTTTTCCTCCAAATTTTAAATTCCATCCTATCTAAACACATCATCCATCGGCGTGCTTTCGCATTTCTTGCGGTCCGCTTCTACCGAGAGTAGGCGAGCTTTACTGTCGTCTAAAATTTTTGGTGTAATAACAAGCCCCGGTAGATCTAAGGAATTTACGGCGTGCTTACCGGCAAATGCCCCCAGGCCTCTGCCAAATATCCCGTTTACGCGCCCGTTCATATCATAAATCTCGCTGCCGTCGCAGTGAAAGACATTGCCGGAGATGCACTCGCATTTAAGCCCATCCGCAGCCTCTGTGTATCTGTAATCCTCGACGTAAAGCGCACCGCTTACGCCACGGACACTACTTATGGGGTTGTAAATTAACACGGCTAGAATTTCATTCTTTTGCGGATTTGAGATCTCCCACTCCACGGCGCGATATGAGCTAAGCAGTAGCACGATGGGCTTATCGGATTTGGCTAAATTTAGCTTGACGCGATTATTCATCTGCGCGCTTTCGTAGATTGCGCCGAGCCACAGATCGTAGTCCTTATCCGCAGGGATCTTGGCTACGGCGTCCTTTTGACGATAAAAGGGCTCTACATCTTTAAAATCCACGAAAAGCTCGCTGGAATGCGCGTCATTTAAAAACCACGCTTCGATCTTGTGCTTGCCCTTGCTAAATTTATACGTAAGCGGGCGCTTTTGATTGCTCGACGTCCCGCCCAGCACGTCCGTGCCATCTACGGCGATTACCAGCGTAGACCAGCCGTAATCTCCTAGCACCATCTTTTCGACATCTGCATCGAAATTAAACTCGCCGACCCAATACGCCATAAGATTTGGAGATGGAATTTCATGGAAGGAATTTCCTTCATAATTGACGCTGATGCGATCGACGTTTTCAGAGAAAACCACTTTCTTAGGCTCATCTTTATTCAGATAAAACGCCAAAAACTTATCCTGCGGGATCTGCGCGTCCGCGGTAATCTCTTTCGCCCATTTTTGCATATTGCTCTCTTGCGCGAACGCCGCAAATGCAAGCACCAAAATAATCAAAAACCTCATTACCGACCTTTCTTATTTCGTATAAAAGTAAAATCCCTAGGCTTAGGGATTTTGCCGCTTTGGCTCCACAGCCTATACGAATTAAATTCCAACTGCTTAAATGTCAGCTGCGCGAGAAATTTACTTCCGCAATCACTACAGATAAAATTTCATCCCAAATAAACTCTACAGAGGCTTTCGCAGATAAACTCCACCGCCATAAGGCCCGGCGAAATAAAATTTAAACTAGCACAATGCTGTGGCTACCGCTAAAAAGCTAGGCGCGATAAATTTCAAGCCTAAAATTCATCGCTAAAGCCCCATCTTAAAATTTTAAAACAAAGTTTTAGCGATAAAATTTTGCATTTTAAAATTCCGCGGCAAAGCTTTATACTTAAAATTTTACATTTAAAACTCCAAGGCAGAATTCTACGGCAAATTTTACCTCGCTGAATTGAGCGTTTGGAATTTAATTTTCGCCGTAAAATTTCACGCTTAGAATTTTATTTAAAATCTCACGCAACGGAGCTTGGTAAAATTTTAGCTCGAAATTTCAAGCTTTAAAATTTAATGCTACAACCTCTGCACGAAATTCTATACACAAAAATTTTACTGGCGCCATAAAATTTCGCGGCAAAATGGCAGCGAAATTTTAACGCAGAATTTCGAGCTTCAAAATTCAGCATGAAATTCCAAGCCGCGAAACCCGCTTAAAATTTTACCCGCTAAATTTACGGGCAAAATTCTATGACGGATTGCATACCGAAATTTTGCGAGCATTATAAAATTTGCAGCGAAATTCGACGAGAAATTTCAAACTATAAAATTCCGCGCCAAATTCTAATCTGCAAAATTCAAGAGAAATTCCACGCAAAATTTGACGCCGCGCCCGCCAAAGTCCTAATTCGAGCAGGCGCTCTTTCCGTCCATCACCGGCTGGATCGCGGAGTTGTCCGCCAGCTCCTCGCGATCGATCTTCTCGATCTTTTCCCACAGCTTGCGCGCGGCATCTTCGTAGCGCTTTGCGCTTAAAGAATCTGGCGCGTAGAAGCTTACCGGCTTGCCGCTGTCGCCGCCCTCGCGGATAGCGATCTCGATCGGGATCTCGCCGATTACTTCGGTGTTGTATCGCTGCGCCAGCTTTTGCGCGCCGCCGCGACCGAAGATATCGTACTCCTTGCCGTTATCTGGGCAGATGAAGCCGCTCATATTCTCGATAAGGCCTGCGATCGGGATGTGGAGCTTTTCAAACATATCAAGCCCGCGCGCGCTGTCGTCTAGCGCGACCGTCTGCGGCGTCGTGACGCACACGCCCGCCGTCACCGGCACGCTCTGAGCGAGCGTAAGCTGCGCGTCGCCCGTACCAGGAGGCATATCCAAAAACAGCACGTCCAGATCGCTCCACGCCACGTCTTTTAGCAGCTGCTCAATCGCTTTCATTATCATAGAGCCGCGCCAGATAAGGCTCGCGCCCTCCTCCATCAGCACGCCCATGCTCATCATCTCCACGCCGTGGCTTAAGATCGGCTTTAGCTTCTGCCCAACGACGCTTGCTTGCGTTTTATCTTCGCCCATCATTCGCGGCAAATTCGGCCCGTAAATATCGGCATCCAAAATCCCCACCCTCTTTCCGAGCTTTGCCGTGCTGATGGCTAAATTTAGCGTCGTCGTGCTCTTGCCTACGCCGCCTTTGCCGCTGCTGATCATCACGAAATGCTTGATCTGCGGCGCGATATTTTTTCCGCTGCGAGAGTTGCTCTTTTCCTCGGCGATCTTGGGCTGTTTGATTAAAATTTCCACGTCCGCGCCGAGCGCCTTTTGCGTCGCCGATCTGAGCTCCGCTGCAATCTCAGGCTTGGCACTCGGAATTTCGATCCCTACGAAAATTCTATCGCCGATCTCGACCTCTTTTACAAATCCAAAATCCACGATGCTTTTAGAAAAGCCCGGATAGATCACGCTTTTAAGCAAATTTAAGACTTCGTCTTTACTCATTCTTTCTCCTTATTTTCGGTTAAATTTCTACTGATTTTATATGCGCAAAATTTCGGCCCGCACATCGAGCAAAACTCCGCGCCCTTGTAAATTTCATCGCCCAGGCTCTCGTCGTGCAGTTCGCGCGCATGCGCAGGATCGAAGCTAAGCTCAAACTGCCTGTTCCAATCAAAATTATACCTCGCATCGCTCATCGCGTGATCGCGCTCTATCGCGCCCGCTTTGCCTAGCGCGACGTCTGCGGCATGAGCGGCGATTTTATGCGCGATGATGCCCTCTCTGACGTCGCTTGCATTGGGAAGGCCTAGATGCTCCTTGGGCGTTACGTAGCAGAGCATGCTTGCGCCGCAATACGCAGCCATCGTCCCGCCGATAGCCGAGCTGATGTGATCGTAGCCCGCGCCGATATCGGTCGGAAGCGGCCCCAGCACGTAAAACGGCGCGTCGCGGCAGAGCTTGCGCTCTAGCTGCATATTTAGCTTGATCTCGTTAAACGGAATGTGCCCTGGACCCTCGATCATCACCTGTACGTTTTTTTCATTCGCGCGCAGGGCTAGCTCGCCTAAAATTTCAAGCTCGCTAAGCTGCGCCCTATCGGTCGCGTCGTATAAGCAACCGGGGCGCAAGCCGTCGCCTAGAGATAGCGATACGTCGTAAGCGGCGCAGATATCGCAAATTTCATCAAACGCCTCGTAGAAAGGGTTTTGCTTATGAAATTTCATCATCCACGACGCTATCAGCGAGCCGCCTCTGCTTACGATACCCATCTTGCGACGGGACAGCAGCGGCATAAACTCGAGCTTAAAGCCCGCGTGGATCGTGAAATAATCCACTCCCTGCCGCGCCTGCTTCTCGATCGTGCTAAGAATAGCGCTCGTTTTTAAATTTTTAATATCGCCCAGCTCATGGATCATCTGATAGATCGGCACCGTGCCTATGGGTACGGGCGAGCGCTCGATTATCGCGGCGCGGATCTCGTCCAAATCGCCGCCCGTGCTTAGATCCATCACCGTATCGGCGCCGTATTTTAAGCACGCTTCAAGCTTTTCCAGCTCGCCCTCGATATCGCTCGTCGTGCCAGAGGAGCCGATATTGGCGTTGATCTTGCACCGCAGCGCGCGCCCGATGCCGATGGGCTTTAAGCTTTTGTGATTAACGTTTGCGGGGATGATCGCTCTTCCTTGCGCGATAAGATCACACAAGGCCCGCACGTCCATGCGCTCGCTTTGCGCGACCTCTCTCATCTGCGGCGTCACTTCACCTCTTTTTGCAAAATAGATCTGCGTTACGCAGCTTTCGGTCATTTTCGCCTCGCTTACTTAAAAATGCGCGTATAATATAACAAATTTCATTAATCCTTACTTTTCTTTTGCCGTTTATTTTTGTAACGTAAGCTGAAATTTTACCGCCGCGCCGCGTAAATTTACGCCTAAGCTTAAGATATTTTAGCTCGCAAGCCGCGATTAATTTTGCTTTCATTTTTAATACGTATAATTTCGTAACAAAATTTCAAGGATAAAATTTGAAAGATATATCGCTGATTTTGCTCGCCGCGGGCGATTCGAGCAGGTTTGAGCTGAGCGTCAAAAAGCAGTGGCTGCGCGTGGGCGAGCTGCCGCTTTGGCAATACGTCGCGCAAAATATCGCGCGGGCGCACCCATTTAAAAAAATCATAATCGCCGTAAACGAGGAGGACGTGAGCTATTGCGAGCGCCTTTATGCGTGCAGCTTGGCCTCTGCGCGCAGAGGAAGTGCAGAGTGCGACACGAGCGAGTATAAATTTCAAAGCGAGCAGGACGAGGTCGAATGCGGCGCAGACGATCTAAACGACGCAAGCAAGCCGCGGGGCGCGGAAAATTTTAAAGCTCAAGTCGGATGCGGCGCAGATGAATGCGGCTCTGCAAATTTAAAATTTCACTTCGCCCCGGGCGGCGCAAATCGCCAAAGCTCGCTAAAAAACGCGCTGCAGCTCGTAGATAGCGAACTCGTGCTCGTAAGCGACGTGGCGCGTGCGCAAATTTCGCCAGGGCTGATCTCCTCGCTGATACGAAATTTAGGCAGCGCAGACTGTATCAGCCCCTACCTCGACGTAAACGACACGACCTATCTCGGCGAGCGTATAGTAGAGCGAGATGAGCTGCGCCTCATCCAAACGCCGCAGCTTTCGCGCACGGCGCTACTTAAAAAGGCGCTTGAGGGAGACGAAATTTTTACCGACGACAGCGCGGCGATCGGCAGCGCGGGCGGACGGTTGAAATTTATAAAAGGCGAAGCGGGCGCACTTAAGATCACGCGCGCAAGCGATCTGGCGGCGCTAAATTTAAAACCCTGCTCGCGCGATATCTTTTGCGGCACGGGTTACGACGTGCATGCGATCGAAAAAGGCGGGGGTATCGTGCTTGGCGGCGTGCAAATTCCGTGCGAGTTCGCGCTGATCGCGCACAGCGACGGCGACGTAGCGATCCATGCCCTAATCGACGCTATCTGCGGCGCGGCGATGCTGGGCGACATCGGCGAGCTCTTCCCCGATAGCGACGTCAAGCTTAAAGGCGCGGACAGCAAGGAGCTGTTACGAAAGGTAATGCGGCGCGTCAGAGGCTACGGCTATGAGCTCGTAAATGCCGATATCACAATCATCGCGCAGCGCCCGAAGATCGGCATTTACAAAGCGCAGATGCAGGAGGTTTTAAGCGAAATTTTAAACTGCGCGCGCGTCAAT
>NZ_CALIJF010000347.1 GCF_938018035.1 uncultured Campylobacter sp.
ATTTAAATTTTATCTTCTGCCCTCTTTTTTAGCCCTGACCGCCTCATAAAGCTCGTCGATCGAGGTCGCGGACGAGCCCGAATATTTCTGCGCCGCTTGCATGGTCTTTTTGCCCCATTTACCATCAATCATCACACCGTAGCCACCGAACATCAAACTTCGCTGGATATAATAGACTTTATCTTGCTGCGTCATATTTTGTTGCTTCTGCACTTCGCGCTCAGCATCTTTTGCCTGCTCACTTTTATAAACAGCATCAGCCGTAAAGTATGCTAGCACTAAAGCTCCAGCGATCGGAACGACAAGGGTAACAAATCTATTATTTACGTTAGAAGTCAAGCCTTCTAAAAATGCCTTTGCAACGCAAAACACTATAAAGCCCGGAATAAAAACGAGAACGGCATTGAAGCCACCACCTATCACGTATGCGAGCATACAGACTAAAATAATAGCTACAAGCCCCTCACCCAAACCGCTACCGGCAAGAAAGCCTAGGAAAAATTTATAATTTATCTTTTAAAATTTAAGTAATGTAATTCTTCAAAATTTAAATTTAATCAGAGAATTACAAAATTTATCCCCGCCAATAGACGGCGGAACATAGGTTACTTAACGTGCTTCATGATCCTATGAAATTGCGGACTATGATCTCGCGCCATAAAAATAGACCCAATGATACCTAACACGCCGATACCCAAGACGATATAAAATAGAGTACCGCTATCCTTGGTAAAAGCCCCTCCAAAGAACAGCCAAAGTATAGAAATAAGAAGCGTCTTTAACCAGGGTCTGCTATAAGAGATCTCCGCCTGACATCCGCTACATACGACCGCACCGTATTTGATGTCGCCCTTGCCGCAAAAAGGACATTCCAAATATTCCTCTTGTTCATTCTCTTCCATAATTTCTCCTTTGAAAAAATATGGGTGAAATTATATATATAAGAGCGAGCTTAAAATTTAAAAAATTAGAATTTAAAATGAGATAATTTTAGCGGCTCTACGCCGCTAAAATTTAAAGATTTTCGAATGGATTTGTGACTACGTCTTTGCGATCGACGATGTAAGGTATAAGGGCTGCTTGGCGCGCACGCTTGATAGCCTTTTCTACCATCTCTTGGTATTTTTTGCTAGTGCCGGTTAAGCGGCGCGGCATAATCTTAAAGCGCTCGCTTAGGCAGTGCTTTAGCAGCGCCGTGTCCTTATAATCGATAAATTCGATCTTTGCCTCCGTAAATTTGCAATACTTCCTAGTATATTTTCTCTTATCTGCCATGATTTTTCCTTAATTAAAATGGGATCGTGTCGTTGCCGTCATCGTATTTATCGGCATCGACGTCGACTTCTGGAATCGTGCTTTCGTAACTCTGCTCTTTTTGTTTAGGTGCGTTGTAATCGTTTTTTGCGCCTCTAGAATTTGAGTTTTGTCTATTAGCATAGCTATTTCCGCCGCCGTAATTACCGCCGCTATAGTTAGAATTTCCTCCGCCGTAGCCGCCGGAGCTTCCGCCATAATTGCCGCCCTCGTAATTACCGCCTTGATTATAGCCGCCGCTTCCACCTTGATTGCTTCCTAGCATCTCCATAGTATCTACGCTAATGGAGTGCTTGCTTCGGTTCTGTCCGTTTTGATCCTGCCACTGATCTAGCTTTAAGCGGCCTTCGATCAAAATTTTACTGCCTTTTCGCAAGTATTGGTTTGCGATCTCAGCCGTACGACCGAAAAAATCTATGTCTATAAAGCACGTTTCTTCGCGTTTCTCGCCGTTTGAGCTATTGTATCTGCGTGTAACGGCGATGCCGGTTTTGCCTACGGCGGTACCCGTTTGCAGATATCTAAGCTCGATATCTCGGGTTAAATTACCTACCAAAACTACTTTATTGAACATATTTTATCCTTTATTCGCCCTCTTTGGCTGCTTCTTCAGGCTCTTTTGGCTCTACCGGCGCTTTTGGCTCGCGCTCTTTTTTCGCAGGGCTTAGTTTGATACCTTTGCTTAGCTTGTCCCAAGCGGAAATTTCGCGCTTAGTCTCATATTTGACGGTCAAAAATCTAATGATATCTTCGGTGATACGCAGATTTCTAACAAGCTCGGAGATCAAGCTCGGCTCGGCTTTAAAATAGATTACGAAATAAACTCCGCGCTCATATTTGTCGATCTTATAGGCTAGCTTTCTAGCGCCCATTTCGATCACGGAAGCGATCTCTCCGCCGTTTTTGGTTATGATTTCTTTGACGAAATCGACTTTTGTTTTAACTTCATCGTCTGTAAGCGTGGGCTTAACGATGAATAAAACCTCGTAGTTTCTCATAAATTCTCCTTATGGATTTTAGCTCGCAAACGGTGTCTGCGGGCAAGGATTTTGCAAAAAATGCGAAGAGATATTACTAAAATTTCACTTAATATTTGCTTTTTGCCCGAGCGAACTTAGCAGCATGCGCTGTAACCTCAAAAACGACGCAAGCAAAAGCTCATCCTTCGCTACGTTTTTTTCGCTTTTGAGTTCAAATTCCAAATCGTTTAAGTGAGCAAAAATTTTATAAAACGTCCGTGTAGAAAAGCTAGTGGCGTAGCGCTGCATCTGTGCGGCTACGGAAGGGGGCGGCTGATAGCCTAAAACCGCCTTAAAATCAAATCTGCCGTTTATTTTTACATAAGCATGCAGACGAAAAATTCTATAAATCAAGCGGTAGAAATAATTTATCAGCTCCATCTCGTTGTATCCGCCGCCCAGAGCCATTTTGTAAAAATCTACGCGAAAGTCGCAAAGACCAAAAATTTTATCAAAAAGCTCGTCGTAGCTTACCTCGCTAAGGCCATAAACCATCAAATTTACGTTTTGCAGGTTAAGCTCAAGTCCCAGACTTGCAAATTTTTCTATCTCGCTCGCGCTTAGGCTCAGGCTTTCGTTGTGGATGGCGTAGATCCTGCTAAGTGCAGCAGTGTTTGTAAAAAGCCCGCACATCTCGCATTTTTGCGCAAGCAGCGCTATGGCTTCGTTTACGCCCGAGGGCTTGAAAAACCTCACTTCGTTTCGTTCAAATTCCTTGATAAAATCCGCACTCACCGAAATTTCGCTATCGTTTAGCTCATAAATTAGATGATTGTTCGCGTCCGCCTTGCACAGCGCGATGAGCCTTCGCAGCTCATCTTTTTTGATGAGCGAGGCGGTTTTGATATGAAGCGTGTTGCTACCGCCGAAAAGCGAGGGCTCCAAGAAGCTTCGCGCCTGCTCAAAATCATACTCCAAAAAATACAAACTCAAAAAATTTTCCGCGGCGTAAATTTGCTTCAATCGCTGCGCGTAAAGCTCGTTTGAAAAATCGTCTCCGCCGCGCAAAAGCACGAAATTAGGCACCTTCCCACTTGCGATAAGCCCGTCAAATTCTTTTCTATACATCAGATCTTCTTTACCACCCTGCCTAAAATCACTCCGCTAGCGATGTTTGCGTCCGTAAGCTCGACTAGTACGGGCGTTAAAATGTCGCCGGCGAAATTTGAAACTAAAATTTTAGCTCCCTTTAGCTTGTCGTCTAGCTTTGCGGTGACGGAATTTCCGTTTTCGTCGATGTAGCAGCGAAATTTTTTGCCCAAATTTTCTGCGGCCCAGCGCGCAAATTTTCGGTCCATAAAATCAAACGCGACCTTGTCCGCTTCGCGCTCTAGCTCGTTTAGCCGCGCGCACGTCGCGTCGATGTTTAAAAGCAGGTAATTATAAAATTTTTCATCCCCCCTCATCTGCGCCTTTAGCAATCGGTGCAAAATGAGATCGGAATAGCGCCTGATCGGGCTTGTAAAGTGCGTGTAGTTATCAAATCCGAGCCCGAAATGCCCGCGCGATTCGGATCCGTACTCGGCGCGCTTTTGAGCCTTGATGATGAGCTTATCGACCTCCTCGCGGATACCCATAGTATCGGCTTGCGCTTGGATTTCGCCGATCATCTTAGCAAGGTTGCTCTGATACGGCGCGTCGATGCCGAACAGCGCCAGATCGTCAAGCAGCGCGTAAATTTTTTTAAGCTCCGCCGAGCCGTGATTTCTAAAAACGCCCCGCTCGATGCGCGCCGCAGCGGCTTTATTGGCTAGCAGCATACAATCCTCGATGAGCTTGTGCGACGGAGTGTCGGTCTCAAAGCGAGTGGAGTTTATTAGGCCGCGCTCATCAAGCGTGATGCGAAGCTCCTTGGTGCGGAAATCAAATCCGCGCTTTAGCCTCGCGCGGCGCAGGCGCTCGCAAATTTCATTAAGCGGCAAGAGCCAGCTTAAAATTTCAGGCTCGCACGCCTTGCGAGTGCGTAAAATTTCATCGACCTCGTCGTAATCGTAGCGGCGTTTTGATCTTATAATCGCTTCGAAAAGCTCCTGCTTTTGCGGGTTTAAATTTTCATCTAAAGCGATTTTAAAAACAAAGGCCAGCCTCGGCAGATCAGGCATCAACGAGCAGATATTTTCGCTAAGCTCGCGCGGCAGCATCGGTACGGAGCGGTGCGGGAAATAGATCGAAAAGCCACGAAATTTCGCCTCCTTATCGATAGGCGAGTATTCGCTTACGTATTCGCTTACGTCGGCGATCGCGACGTAAAGCGTGCGCTCTTTTACGTCAAAATAGATCGCGTCGTCGAAGTCCTTGGCGTCGATGGGATCGATAGTGCAAAAGGGCAGATGCTGCAAATCTACGCGCTGCGGATACAGCGCCTCGTCCACTTCGCTGCCGAAGCTCGCGGCTTGTTGCTTGCACGCTTCGTTAAATTCGTCGTTTTTATCGTAGATCGCCAAAGAAATTTTCTCATCGACGAAGGGATCGGATAAGCTTCCGATCACCTCGGTGATCTCATTCGTTAGATTATCAATCTTTAAAAGGGTGTTTGCGGGCAGCTGCTTTAGCGATTTTTGCGTGGCTTTGAGCGGATTTGCGAGGCCGGTTTTGACGTTCACGCCTAAAATTTCGCGCCCGAAGCTTTTGGTATAAACCACGCTCGTTAAAAACGCGGGCTTGACGCACATCAGCACCTTTGCGTGCAGACGGGATTTTTTTGAGCTTAAAATTTTTGCTAGGATCAGATCGCCCAGATGCACGCCGCTTAGATATCTGTTTTCGATGATGAGATCTGCCTTGAAGCGATCGTCGAAGCTTTGTAGATAGCCCGTACCGTCGCGCGCGATGTCGAGCCTGCCGAAAACATAGCCGTCGTTTAGATAGAGCTTGCCTTTGTGCACGCTGATAGCACCGATATTTAGGAGGTTGCGCACGAGCTCCTTTTGCTCGCCGCTAAGATCCTTTTCAAATACGCCCGAGTTAAAGGCGCGCAGGAACTCTTTCATATCGAAATTTCGCCTTTAGCCTCTAAAAACGCCTCCTGCTCGAAGCCGAACTCGACTAGTAAATTTAAAGCGTTGTCGATGCTAAGCTCGTCGAAGTGGTGGTAGATATTGACCGCGGTTTTGGCGATCTTTAGCATCGCGTAGCGGGATTTGTTCTCAAAAGGCGTGTCGTCCGGGGCGTTTGAATACAGCGCGTCCTGCGCGATCTGCTCTAGCCCGAAATGCGCAAATAGCGCGTGCGAGACGCTTTCGCGGTTCGTGCCGGTAAATTTCATCTCCACATCGGTAAAATCCTGCGGAAAGATCGAGCCCTTGATGGCGTGATAAAATTCCTCCGCCTTGCCTGCCGCGCACACCTGCTCGTCGATAAAAACTCGCCCAAACTCCACTAAAATCACGCTTGAAAGGATGCTTTGCTCTATCTGCGGGTAGGATTTGATCCACGAAAACATAAGCAGATTTCGCAGCAGCGAGACCTGCGTGAGCTTTTCGCGATCGATGCGATACGCCCGTAGGCTCGGCTTTAGCATCTCGTCAAATACCGCGAATAGAAAAAACGCCCGCATCTGCTCGCGCCCGTAAAGCTCAAACGCCCGCTGTAAATTTAGCGTCTTTAATGTCGCGGCACCCTGCTCCTGTTTCTGCTCCTGATCTTGCTCCTGCTCTCGATCTTGCTGTTGCGTTTGTGCGGCTTGCGCAGAAATGCCTGGGCCTAGCGCGCAATCAGCTCTCGCGGCGACGTGCTGATT
>NZ_CALIJF010000348.1 GCF_938018035.1 uncultured Campylobacter sp.
CAATGACAACGGGCACACGACTTTTATACGGGACGATGCAGACGGCTCATTTAATGCGCCTAGATGCAAAACGCGTGCAGACACATCAAATTTCAAGCACACAGCCCGCAAATTTCATCTTTAAGCTTACAAGCCGTAGATTAAAATTTGCAGCTTCGTAGTACCGCCTCCGCCTCGGCGGCGTCTTTTAAAATCTGCTCTTTAAGTCGCGTTAGATCACTAAATTTGCGATTTTCACGTAGGAACTTTATAAATTTCACGCAAGCAAATTTCGCGCCGTTGTTTTTGTCCGCAGCCTCTAAATTTTTATTTTCGGCGTCCAAGCTCTCGCTCGCCGCAAAATTTTGTGTAGAAATTTCTACTGAATTACGCGCCGAAATTTCATCTGAATTTCGCGCAAAATGTGCGGCTTGCCCCTCGCAGCACGGCGCGCGATCTTGTGCGGAATTTAAACCCGCTTCAAAGCCCGCAAAATCCTCTAAAATGTGCGTTTCAATCGCAAAAGCCCCGTCGGTGCTGAGCCTATATCCCAAGAAGCTCACGCTTGCAAATTCCTTGCTTCCGGCGCGCACCATGGTCGCATATACGCCGCTTTTTGGCATAAAATAGCCGCTGGCATCAAGATTTAGCGTTGCTACAAACTCCCGCGCCCCGCGCCCCTGGCCGCACACGATCCGTCCGCAGAGCTCGTAATCTCGCCCTAAAAGCTCCGCCGCCGCTTCGCACTGTCCGCGCGACAAAAGCTCCTTGATCCTGCTTGAATGCACGCCGCTGCCGCCCAAACAAAACTCCCCTACGACGCAGGTTTGTCCGCGAAATTCGCGCTGCAAAAACTCCACTCCGCAGGCTCGATCGCGCCCGAATCTAAAATCCTCGCCGACGACGATCTTTTGTAAATTTATGAAATTTTGCCCTAAAAGCTCGATAAATTCGCCTCCGCTAAGGCTTTTGATAGCGCGTAGATCGCAATAAAAAATCTTTTTGTTCGTAAATGCCTGCCGTGACGCAAAAGGGGTTAGCTTTGTGCCACCACCTGCTAGGATTACGATTATTGCGCCTTGCTCGCCTAGGCGCTCAAATAATTTTTGATGTCCAAGGTGCATGCCGTCGAAGTTACCGATCGCTACGGCGTGCACATTATCGCGGTTTGCGCCTTGTAGCGTTGCGAAAATCTCGCCACGTGTGAACTGCTCGCTTAGGCGCGCACGCAGCACTTCCGCACAAGCAGGAAGCGCGCTTTGAGCTTGTGCGTCTACGTCATTGCTGCAAGCGTCGTTATAAGCCGTTTTACTGCCAAAAGTCGTTTCATTGCTGCAAGAGGTGTCGGTGTCTGCTTCATCTGCGCGGTGCGCATCGCCGGCTTTGTTTTCACTCAATTCTTGCCTTGGGCGTTTGATATTTTGAGATGAATTTTCTCCATTGCTTGTGAAATTCTGTTCCGTAAAATTTTTCAAGCTGGAATTCTGCGCTACGAAATTTTGCTCTTTAAAATTCCGCAGCGAAGCCTCTGTATGGTCTTTGCCTGATTTTTGATTAGCCATTATTGCTGCTTTGTCCATACGATTTTTTTGGTGTCGTAACCGCTATGCTTCGCCTTTTTTAGATATAAGATGCGGATCGGCTCGGGCAGGGTTTTGGTGCGCGAGAGGATGTAAAGCTCGCTCGTATCGGCGCCGAAGATCAGGGCGTAGCGATAGTCGCCGTCCACCTGCGCCACGCGGTAAGCGGTGTCCGAGATGAACCCTTTTTGATAGAGCAGGCCTACGTTTTTATCGCCTGCGAA
>NZ_CALIJF010000349.1 GCF_938018035.1 uncultured Campylobacter sp.
TAAATTTTAAAGGATAAGTAGTTATGAAGGTTTTTTCTAAAATTAAAGACGATCCAGCTTTTAAAACAGATCTCGATAAAGTCATTTAAGCGCATTATCTACTCTTTTTTTATCGTGCTTCACTTTTAAAATTTTCATAATGCACATCTGCTCCTTTGTGATAGATTTTGTGGTGAATTTAAATATTACCAGTCTATTATAACGGGAGAATAAAAAATGGTAGGAAGCTTTGTTGCTTTTTCTGAGACCTCGTTGTTCTCACGAGGCTCTATTCATCATCGCTTCTTATAGAAAAGGCTTGGTGATAGAGAATGGTAAATCTGATATTGCGGATGTTTTGAGGGGTTAAAAAATAGGGAATTATGAAGGGACAAGGTATTCGTTTTTAGATTGTGTTTTGTGGAAGGATTTTTACAAAAAGATCGAGGTTGCGGGTGTGATAAAATATAAAATCGCAATTAGCACTAAAATCCAAGAGATTTTACCCGAAAATTTAAAAAATTAATGTATTATTACCAATTTTAATTGATAGCCCCTAGCGGAAGATTAAGGCTTATAAAAAGCGAATATAGTCAATAGATGCTTTTGTCATGCTTAAACTATAAAGTTTTTTGCGGCGATATTCCGATCGTAAAAATAGGCGCTATCGATGTTTTATAAAAAACCATTATCTTATCGCTACGATAGTAAATTTAAAGGAGCCTCTTTGCAACCCCGCGGCGTTAAAAGCGTCAAGTTTATTCTAGCCTCTATCTTTATAAGCTTAAGCCTAGCTCCTAAAGCGTTAATGGCTGCTCCTGCCGATATTTCGGGCGCCATAAACTCTGAAGAGCAAAGAATAAGATCAATTAGACAAGGCGCCGAGGATCCCTTCATAACCATGCGCAGCGAAGAGCCTCCCGCTTCAAACGCAACCGCGGAGCCCAAGAAAGCAGGAATTTGCTTTAAAATTTATGAGATCAAACTGATTAACGCAGAAGTGCAAAACGAGCAGAAAAGTAGCGCGGATTCTAAATTTAACGAAGCAGATTACGAATCTAAAAACAAAGATGATCCCAAAACTCCAGCCGTCAACCCTAAAGGTGGTGCCGGCTCGGGTGTTCTTACCTTTAAGCCGAATGATGAAAACTTGGGGCGCTCGAAAGTAAAAACTCTCGCTAAGTCCATCGGTCCTACCTCGAATTCCGATCATTCCGTTCCGCCCGGGTTTGAAAGAATTCTAAACTCCACCCTAAAAGAGCTTAAATTTAAAAGCGGCGACTGCTTGGGAAGCGATGAAATTTTAGCTCTGGCAAGAGCGTATAACAATAAAATCATATCCGCAGGCTTTATCACTACGTCCGTTTCCATCCCTCAGCAAAACATCTCCTCTGGCACCCTTCTTTTGGCTCTTCATCCCGGACGCATAGGCGAGATTTCGCTTGAGCCGGGCTCTAGAGCTAAGAATCAAAGGAGCATCTTTACCGCATTTGGCGGTGATAAGAGGGGAGAGTTTTTAAATTTAAGAGATCTGGAGCAGGCTATGGAAAATTTCAATGCCGCTTCAAGAAGCGAGGCGGAGATAAGCTTAAGCCCTTCCGCAAAGCAGGGCTACTCCGATATCAATATCTCTAAGCAGCAAAGCTCTCCTTTGCTGCTTAGGCTAAGCGCGGATAATCTGGGCTCCAAATCTAGCGGCAAATACCAAGGCGCGGCTATGCTTTACGGCCTAAATTTGCTTGGATTAAACGAGAGCGTATTTGCTTCTTACGGTAGGAATTTTTTAAGAGGAGATAAAAAATCTTTAGGAGACGATAGCAAAAGCGGAAGATCGGCTAATTATTATGCGGGCTTTAGTATACCTTTTGGATACTTCTCTCTATCCTTTTGGCAAAACAGATACACCTATGATCAAATAGTGCCCGGAGCTTATGAGCTTTATGCCTATAGCGGAAGCAGCGTTAGAAGAAGTTTGGATCTTAACTACGTATATTTTAGAAATCAAAACTCCAAAAATTCCCTGTTTTTTAGAATTTGGCAAAAAAAGTATAAAAACTATATACAAGATTATGAGCTTAGCAACCAAAGAAAGCGCGAAGGCGGCTATGAGGCGGGGCTAAAATCCAAGGTATTTTTTGATAACTCTTCGGTAGAGATGATGCTTTCGTACCTAAAATCCACGGGGGCGTTTAACGCTCTAAGAGCGCCTGATGAAGACTTCGGCGGCGGAAGCTCTAGATATCATTTGATAAACGCCGCGTTAAATTTTAAAACCAGATCCTCCGCTATCCCTTTAAGCTACGAGTTGGAGCTTTACGCAAGAAGAGCTAGCACCCATCTTAGCCCTATAGATAGGCTAAATATTGGCGGATACTATAGTGTTAGAGGATTTGACGGGCAGATGAGCCTGCTTGGAGATAGCGGCTTTTATATAAGAAATACCTTGGAATATAAGTATTTTAAAAATAACGGCGTCTACCTGGCCTTTGATGTCGGCAAGCTTAGCTCTAAGGGGAAAGAATACCCCGCAGAGGGTGAAATGCTTAGCGGAGGAGGCGTAGGCCTTAGAGGAAATATTTCAGGCTCTTTTACCTATGATCTTTTGGTGGCTTTTCCTATTAGTAAACCGGAAAATTTTAAAACGGATAGTCCTGCTTTAAATTTCTCTTTAAGCTATGACTTTTAAATTTAGCGAAATTTTATCGGCGCTTCTTGCGGCGTTTAATATAAACGAAGACTATATAACACTTGCTAAATTTAGCTAACTATTTTAGCGCAGATACGCCGTACTAAGAGCCGAGAAATAGCAATCCTGCGCCTACGCCGAACCTTAAAATAAATTCAAACAAATTTTAAATAAAATATCCGAAATTTACTATTTTTTTAAGAAAGTCTTTAAGAAATTTAAGATATAAACCCATCGCAATCGGAGGTTATAAGTATGCAAATTTTATGTTTAAGCTCTATTTTTAATGGCGTAGGGCGTCTTAGCACCCCTACTGATACAAAAGAATATTTCGGCGTCTTTACCCAAGCAAGCAAGCACCTTGCCGCTCTTTTACTTCTTAGCTTGTTAGCTCCCTGTTTTTCATATTGCGAGATTATCCCCGATAACTCCGCTGCGGCAAATCATAGAGCTTCGATATCTCAAACCCCGAATGCTCCCGCCACTCAGATAGATATAGCCTCTCCTAACGATAGAGGAGTTTCTATCAACGAATACTCTAAATTTAATACCCCTAAAGAGGGCACGGTATTTAATAACTCTCAAGCAGGATCCATAAGTAAAACGGCGGGCTACATACCGCCAAATCCGAGACTCAATCGCGGCGAAGCCAAGCTTATAATCAATCAGGTAAACTCGCCTCTTCCTTCAAATTTACAGGGTAATATTGAGATAGCGGGCAGAAAAGCCGATCTTATCATCGCTAATCCTAGTGGTATCAACGTAAACGGCGCTACCATAATAAATTCCTCCTCTACTACGTTAAGCACCGCCACGCCCACCTATGAAAACGGTCATCTTAAATCCCTAAACATAAGCAAGGATGGCTCTATAAATATAGGAGCGGACGGCCTAAACGATAACGGAGATTATCTGAACGTAATATCTAATAGCCTAAAGCTGGAGGGTAAAATTTACGCAAACGAGATAAACGTAGTAGCGACGGACGGTAAGGTATCTTTAAAAAATACAAACTCCGGATTGAGGCGGGACAATCTAAAGATCGAGCAAGAAGGGGGATCGCATCCTAAGGGCGTATCCATAGACTCCTCAGCCCTAGGAGGAATGTATGCGGGCAAGATAAATATAATATCTACTAAAGATGGAGCGGGCATAAACAATAAGGGAGTTATCTTAGCGGACAGCTCTTTAAAGATAGATGCTAACGGAGATCTGATAAATGAAGGAAAGCTAGGTTCCAACGGACAGACTCAAATCAGCTCCAAGACCGTCTCCAACCAAAAGGGCTCTAAAATTTCAGCCTCCAATCTGGGTATAAAAGCCTCCTCGGTAGAAAACAGAGGAAATATACAGGCTAATACTCTAAAGATAAAAGCGGATAGGCTAGATAATATAAAAGGCTCCATAAGCTCAAGCTCTGCCTTAAAGATAGAGGCGAAAAGCCTAAGCAACAAAGATAGAGCCGTAATAGGAGCGGCTAAGAGCGAAAGACTAAAGGAGTTAAGCTTAGATGAGAGCAAAGACTCTTTTAAAACAGGAGTTATCCCTCCATCCAAAAACGAGCTTAGCATAATAAGCGCGGATCATATATCAAATATAGGTGGAGCGATACTTTCAAACGAAAGCTATTTGGATATAAAAGAGAGTCTCTTAAACGATAATAGCCTAATGGTATTAAGGGCGTTGGATTCCGAAATTCCAAATTTTTATAACCTTTCAGGTTCTACCTTTATAGTGCAAGAGGGCTTAAGCTTGCGCGGCAACAATCTACGCAACGAAAGCTCAAAGATCATCTCCCTACGAGGAGCTCTTTTAGGCTACGACAGCATAGATAACTCCAAAGGCTCTATCCTAAGTGGAGGAAATTTAATCATAAACAAAGGCGCTCTTAATAATGAAGAGGGGCTGATAAGCTCCAAAGGGGATCTCGCTTTAAACCTAGATAGTCTTAGCGCTTTAGGTAAGCTAAGCTCTGACGGTAGTTTATATCTGGGGCTAAAGGACGATCTGAGCTATAACGGAGGGATCTACGCAAGCGGCGATATATACTTAAACCTACAAGGAAATTTTATCGCCTCACAAAGGCTGATCTCCAATAAAGATCTGATCATAAACGCAAAGAGTATCAAAAACGAAAGTATCATAGCCGCGCTTGGAAATTTGGCTTTAAAAGCAAAGGAGCAAATTTTAAATTTAGGCTCTTTAATCGCGCGCGGCGAGCTGATAACAAACTCTGAAAGCTTAATAAACAAAAAAGCCCTCGTTTATGCGCAAGACGGCATAAATTTAAACGCTAAAAATATCCTCAATCAAGACGCGTCCAATATACTTAGCGGAGGGGATATAGTTATAAATACGAGTTATCTTAGCAACGAAGCGCTATCTAACATCATCTCTCAAAGAAATTTAAATATTTTTAATGAAAGAGGCGGGGAGGGCAAGGTAGACGAGATCATTAATGCCTCTTCCTTGATATATGCAAGGGGCGCTCTTAATATCGGCGCTAAAAAGCTAAACAACCGCTCGGTTAACGAGCCCGTAAAGAGAGTTCAAAGCACCGGCTATAATATAGATTTTACCTGCAATGGCGATGGCTGGGGTTGCAGCGGCGTAGCCATCCCTTTAAAGGTCAATGCAGCCGAGATAAAAGAGCGCATCCTTAAGCAAAATCCTAATATTAGCCCAGACGAGCTAAACGCTAAGATCATGGAGGAGCTTAGCAGGCAAGATATGAATCTATATGTATTAAGCTTATATAAAAATACTAGGCTTCCGGGGGAGGATACTAGGCTATATGACGCTATAACGTTAAGCTTAAAAGATAATCTCTTCGGCATAAGAAGAAGCAAGCCTCATAAGAAGGAGAGATTAAGGCAGATAAGCTACAGTATCAATAAAGAGTATATAACGGAAGATAGCCTAAGTAAATTTATGGGCTCAAACATAATCTCCGCAGGGGATAGCAACCTTAACATAGATGAGCTAAATAACGATAAGAGCGTAATTTATGCCTATAACGATCTGCTCTTAAATGTAAAAAGCCTAAACAACCGCTCTTTAAGTCTAAATCATAGTATAACGAGCCAGGCGGAGTATAGATGGAAACATAAAAGCCACGGCGGTAAAGGCGGCTATAGCGACCAAAAGAATATCTACTACTCCCAGCCTGCTATTATCTCCATAATAGGAGCTAAAAAAGATATAAAAGGCTATGCGGGCGATATTTCAAATTTAAACTCACACGGGCAGATAAACTCCGGTAACGCTCCTGCTCTTATAAAGGAAGCTTTTTCTAAAATAGATTACTCCCTAATAGGCAAGGGGCTCCTTAATCCTAACGCTTTAAATCTCAATAAAAACGATCTCGCGCCTAGCCTTAATAACGAAGCGGATATGCAAGATATTATTAGGCCTAGCTATATAAACAATCTCTTTTCACCTATAAGCAGCAAATTTTATAATACCTTCTACGTTTATAGCGAGCTGATACCGGATTTTTCATACATGCACAATAAGCTAAGTTTGCTTTATGATAAAAAAAGGACATCCTTGAACTCTTCAGAGGAGGAAGATGACGGTACCTTACTTAGCTCCGCACCTTCTTTAATATACGCAGGAGGCAATATAAATTTAAGCGTAAACGGCGATCTTAGAAACGAAGGGATAATCTACGCGGGATCAAATATGAACCTAAAAGCGGGCAGCGTATCAAATTTAAACTCTGCCTCCATTATTGCCGCGAACGCCCTAAGCATATCGGCTAATAAGGATATAATAAACGCCTCCTCTTTGATACAAGGACGTAGCGTAAGCTTAAATGCGGGCAGAGATATAGTACATAAAACCCTAAGTAAAGAGATAAGCTTAAATAGAGCCTACGGCGATCAAAGCAGCACCTATATAGGCACTATCTCAAATATAAAATCTACCGAAGGCGGCGTAAGCTTAAATGCGGCTCGTGATATAACCGTAAGCGGAGCAAGCATAGACTCGGCTGCAAATTTAATCCTAAACGCCGCAAAG
>NZ_CALIJF010000350.1 GCF_938018035.1 uncultured Campylobacter sp.
TAGAATTTTAAATTTTTTAATCCTTCGTTTTTAAAATTCATATACTTTTTAAAATTCATAGAAATTTTGCTTGAAAATTCGTCAATATATCTTATTAAATTCCGTTAAATTAGTAATTTCATATAAAATTTTATGATTTAGTTTATTAAAAATTTTATTATTATTTAAGAAGAATTGTAAGATAATCCCGCCAGTAAATTGATATGGATTATAAAATCTAAAAAGGATTTTTATGAAAAAGGGTAAAATTTTACTTTCTTTTGCGCTACTTTGCTCGCCGTTTTGGCTTACCGCGGCGCAAAATAGCGGCGCTTCTCAAAACTCGTCCGCCGCAAGCTCCACCTCTAAAATTTCGTCGCCACAAAGCTCACGTGCAGCCGCCGCATCGCGGAGTTCCACGCCACTTGCTTTAAATTTAGCTTCTAATAGTGCAGCTCCGCAAAGCTCTGCGCAAAAGCCTGGAAGCCGCCCTACCGCTGTAAATTCTGCGTCGCAGGGCAGCGCCGTCGTAAGCTCCGCTACTAAGGACGTTGCACAAAATTCCGCGCCGCAAAGCGGTAGCGCGGCAAATTCTACGCTGCGGGGTTTGGACGACGATAATCTCGGCACCATAAACGTCACGAGCAAGGCCGATCTGTCCACTACCGAGGGCACGGGCTCTTATACGACGGGCAATATGAGCACCGCGACGGGGCTAAATTTAAGCATAAGAGAAACGCCGCAGTCTATAAGCGTCATCTCCAATCAGCTTTTAAAAGATCTGAGCCTGCACAACGCCGAAGAGGCTCTTTAAAAATACGCCACCGGCATTTCGCTAAATAACGACGCGGGCGGCAATCGCATCGTCTCGCGCGGCTTTTATGTCGATAATATCCAAGAAGACGGCATCGCAAGCTCGGTTTCCAGCTCCGTGTTCGGGCCGCTGGGCTCATCGAAGGAATTTACCGATTTGGAATTCTACGATCGCGTCGAGGTTCTGCGCGGCGTAGCGGGCCTTACGCAAAGCAACGGCGAACCTGGCGGCACGATAAATTTAATCCGAAAGCGCCCGAGCGATCAGTTCGGCTTTAACGCAAGTCTAAGCGGCGGTAGCTGGGATAATTATCGCGGTATGATCGACGTAACGGATACGGTAAATCAAAGCGGTACGGCACGCGCACGGTTGATCGGAATTTTAAGTAAAACGGACTCGTTTAAGGACTATCCGCGCAACGGCTATCGCGAAGGCGTCGGCGTTTCGACGGAATTTGACGTGGCCGATAAGACGCTTCTTAGCGCGGGATTTTTGTGGCAAAAAACCGTCGGCGTCTATGACATTTACGGCGTGCCCGTTTTAGACAATCATGGAAATTTACTGAATTTACCGCGCAGAAGCTACTTCGGCTCGGATTGGGATGAGAGCGAATATAAAAAATTTAACGCCTACAGCGAACTTTCGCACGAATTTAGCGATGATCTGAAAGCCTATGCGAGGCTCAATTATACCGATAGCGACAGCATGTTAAAATTCGGAGCGCTCGGCGGGGTAAATCCTTACAACGGCAGCTCGTCGCATACGGTGCGATATAGGATTTACGATAACGACTCCAAAGAGATCGGGTTTCAAACGGGACTAGATGGTAAATTCGAAGCATTTGGGCAGAAGCACGACTTTTTCTTAAACGGCTCGCTTAGCAACGAAAAACTTAATTGGCGCGAGACTAGAACGAGAGATTCGTCTATGGCGTCGCTAGGGATGAACATTTATAACTGGGACCGCTCAAGGATCGCTCAGCCCGATTGGAGCAGTGCCGCTAGCTTTAAAGACAGAAGCTCCACTACCATAAAGCAGCGCGCGATCTCGCTCGGGACTAGATTAAACTTAACCGACGATTTTCACTTTTTGCTCGGCGGACGCTTTTCGAAGGTAACCTACAGCAGGTATTATTATAATATTTTGCGCGGTACGGCTTCGCATAGCGCAAGCCCGAGCAAATCGGATTTCACGCCGTATGCGGGAGTGGTCTGGGATTTTGCGGATAATTTTTCGTGGTACGCAAGCTATGCCGAAATTTTTAAGCCGCAAGCCGCGCGCGATAAAGACGGTAAAATTTTAGATCCCGTTGTCGGCTATAATTTAGAAACCGGCGTGAAGGGAGAATTTTTTGACGGCGCGTTTAATACGAATGTCGCGCTATTTCAGATCATTCAGAAAAATAGGGCGATGAGCGATCCTCTTAATACGAACTACTCCATCGCCGAGGGCAAGGTGCGAAGCCGCGGCGTGGATGCCGAGCTGCAGGGTTCGCTTACTGAGAATTGGAAATTATTCGCAGGATATACTTTCAACCGCAGCGTCTATTTAAAGACGGAAAGAACCTCCGCAGCGGTCGATTATAG
The DNA here is from genome assembly GCF_938018035.1 of uncultured Campylobacter sp. Lineage (GTDB taxonomy): Bacteria > Campylobacterota > Campylobacteria > Campylobacterales > Campylobacteraceae > Campylobacter_B. The sequence continues at coordinate 2,380 of NZ_CALIJF010000350.1, forward strand.
CAAGGGCGCAAACGCCAAACGCTATATTCCGAAGCATCTGTTTAAGCTCTATACGAACTATGAAATTCCGCTCGGCGAAAATCGTAAGGTTACTTTGGGCGCCGGCATGCGCTATCAGAGCAAAACCGCTTCGATATATCGCGAAAACGTTGCGTACTACGCCGCGCCGCAGAAGGCTTACACGCTGTGGGACGCGAACGTCGGCTATCATTTCGACAAGCACTTTAGCGTAAATTTTGCGGTCAAAAACATCACGGATAAGAAGTATTTTCAAAATACGCAAAATCGCGTCGCGGGGCATAACAACTACTACGGCGAGCCGCGAAATTTTATGCTAACGCTTAATTATACATATTAGGTGCGGATGAAATTTGCGCTTATGCGAACTCGGATAAACTCCTCGCACGCGGTCGTGGATAAATTTCGCACTTTATAAGAGCGCGGATGAAGCGGGTGCAGAGGCGCGAGACTAGGCTTTGTCGCAAGTAGCACGTAGCGAGGCGGGTAAAATTAAACGAAGCCGCGGGATTAAAATTTAACTCACGATTTGGTTGATTAACGATTGATTAGCGCGAGCGATTGTAGGCGATGCGGGCGATAAATTTAATCTCGCGATTTAATCCCGCGATCTCGCCGCAACTAGCGCTAAATTTTAAAATTTAAAGAGAAAATTTGAAAACCCTAAAGCAATTTTTTGAAATTCTACGTCCACACTGGTTCGGCAAGGGCGCGGCGAAGCTGTGGGCACTGCTGCTGCTCGCGCTTGGTTTTAGCCTAGCTATCATCAAAATCAGCGTGCTGATGAACGCGTGGGACAAGCGCTTTTACGACGCGCTAAGCGAGCTTAAAGGCGAGCTCATTCCCGCGCTCGTGGGCGAATTTTTGCTCTACACGGCGCTCATCGTGATTTTCATCGTATGCGGCAGCTGGCTTCGCAAACTGCTCGTAATCGTCTGGCGCGAGCGGCTAAGCGCGATGATGGAGCGCAAATGGCTACATAACGCAAACTTCTACCGCACGAGCCTTGATGGAAATTTTAGCGCCAGGGGCGGATCAAATTTAGAAAAACCTGGCGACGTAAATTTAGATGAAAATTTAAACGAGCGCGCAGAGTATTCCGCAGCCGAAGCGGATAGCACCGCTTTACATAGAGACGCAAAGGGGCTTGAAATTTTACCGAGCGCGGCGGAGCAAAATGCAGCAGGGCAAAGCGGCGCAAGCGAGAATGAAATTTCATCTAAAACTCGCGCAGATCGTGAAATTTCAAAAAGGGTCTCGAAGCTAGACAACCCCGATCAGCGTATCGCCGAGGACAGCTTGCTACTTGTGCAAAAAAGCGTCGATCTCGTAAAATCGCTCGTCTATAATCTCGCCAAGCTCATCGCCTTCGTCGCGATCTTGTGGCAGGTCTCGAAGGTGCTGAAATTTGAAATTTTCGGCATGCACTTTGAGATCGAAGGCTTTTTGCTCTACGTGGCGCTCCTTTATACGCTGCTTTGCTCGCTGATTACGCATCTCATCGGGCGCAGGCTTAGGGGGTTAAATTTTGCTAAGCAGCGTGCTGAAGCCGATTACCGCTCGGATCTGCTGCTCGTGCGCGAAAACGCAGAAGCCGTGGCGTTTATGCGCGGAGAGAATGCCGAGCGCGGCCGCTTCCGCGCGAGCTTCGGCGAGATCGCTAAAAACTGGCGCAGCATCATGAATACGGAATTTCGCCTCGAATGCTTTTCGGCAAGCTACCTAAAAATCACGAATTTAATCCCGATCTTTGCCTGCTTGCCGCTGTATTTGTCGCGCGCGATGAGCTTTGGCGACATGATGCAGGCGCGCTCGGCGTTTTACAGCGTGCAGGACGGATTTGCGTGGTTTATGGACTATTACAAGCAGATCATGCAGTGGGCGGCGAGCGTGCAGAGGATCTATGAGTTCATCTCGCGCATGGACGGCGAGAGTGCAAATCTGCGTGCTTGCGTCACACAAAGCGACGAAAATTCCGCTCGTTGCGAGGGCTTGTCGGTCTTCACGCCTGCGGGCGAGCCGCTGATCGAGGATCTACGCTTCGAGCTTGCGCCCGCGCAGTTTATAATGCTGCGAGGCAAGAGCGGCGCGGGCAAAAGTACGACTCTGCGCTACGCGGCGGGTCTTTGGAGATACGGTCGCGGCGAGATCAGCCTACCGCGCACGGGAGTGATGTTTATCCCGCAAAAGCCCTATCTGGCGCCGCTTAGCCTAAAAGAGCTTATCGCTTATCCGCAGCCGCCGCGCGCAGACGACGCGGAATTTTTAGAAATTTTACGCCGCGTAGGGCTTAAGAAATTTGCTCGCATGCTAAACTCGCGCGCCGATTACGTTAAAATTTTAAGCGGCGGAGAGGCGCAGCGGCTTAGTTTCGCACGTATTCATTACCACAAGCCGGACTTTGTTTTTGCTGACGAGATCACGTCCGCGCTCGATCTCGCCTCGGCGCGCGAGCTGCTACTTGGTCTGCGCGCGGATCTGCCGAGGCTCGGCATGCTAGCGATCGTGCATCAAAGCGGTCTTGAGGACATATTTGAGCGGACGATAGAGCTTTAAATTTCATCGTTTAAATTTCACGCTGCAGGGATTTCGCCTTTAAATTCATATCTTTTTAAATCCGGATTTATTAAAATTACCCATTTATATTAAACGGCGATAAAATTTAGCCGAGGCGCTCGGTGTTCGTATATATGGGCATCGGCACCCGCGTGGCTAGGCGCTCGCGCGCAGTCGGCGGCATAGCACCGCCGTAAGTAAGTATTTACGGCGCAACGAGTAGTTCGGAAGTCGGTCGGCAGTGCGCGATCGCGGTTCTGTACGGAAATTTAAGTCGATAAAATTTAAACGCGAGATAGTCTGCTCAATGCAGGGTGTCTCGATAAAATTTTAAGCTACGCGGTGAGCAGTTTGGAAGTCGGTAGACGGCGCGCTAATGAGCGGGCTGCGTAAGCGGCGCGATGCGTGGGCGTCGCGATAAGTCGGTAGCGCGTCGGATGGCGCGTAACACATCGGTGGCGCAGACGGCACGCCGTAGTCGAGAAACGGAGCGGTGATACGTACCTACTCGGCGCCGTGTGACATAACCTTCGCTCGGGCAAATCATCATCGTAACGGCGCTACGATCAAAACGAACAACGTTGCCGTGGTGGCGGATCGGCAGCACAAGGGCGCGGCGTGATTGCGGCGGCGATAGCATAAAATGCCGCAATATGGCAACCGCGATCGACAGGATGCGTATGTAGGCAAAGCGCAGCGCAAGTAGCGCAAACGTCGCGATACGATGATGGCGACCCGCGAGCGTATAGGCAAGCAGCAGTGCGGGCGGCGCAATAACGCCGAGGCGATACGATAGCGGCGACCAACGAGACGTAACGCCGCCGTAGCGTTCGCGTGCGCTACGCCTAAGCCGCTAAATTTTAAAAACGAGATAAGGAGATTTTATGCTTAAAGCAGGGATTGTTTATAAATTTGTGCTCATCATGTTGCTAGGCTGCGCGCTTTGCATTTTGGGCTTTTCGGGCGCCTACTTTGCGCGCGGCGAGTACGACGAGACGTGGATGAGCCTGCATAAGATCGCGGGATTTGGCCTGCTTTGCGTCGCGATCTTGCATATAATCACAAGGCGAAAGAAGCTCGTAAAGCTCTGGAGCGAGTTTTTGGACGTGGTTTTGAGCCGCAAAAATCCCGGCTTTTGTAATATGGATCGCATAATCGGCGCGATCGAGCGCTATAATATCAGAGAAATCGCTGGTAAAATGGG
>NZ_CALIJF010000351.1 GCF_938018035.1 uncultured Campylobacter sp.
GCTATTTTTAGATACGAATAAAAATGATACCTTTAAGAAATTCCATTTAAAAAGCATCGCAAATATTAGAATTCTTGAGGAAAAATTTAAATTAGATGCCACGATAGAGGAGAGGATTAAAAATATAAACTCCGCCTGGGCAACGCTAGATAAACCAAATACCGCCAGACTGCTTTTATCTCCGCAGATAAAGAAATATTTCGAGAGAAAACCCTACGCTAAGCAGAGCATAACAGGACTTGATGCCGATGGCTCGGTCGTAATCGATATAGAATTTACTAATTTAATGGAGATAAAGCCGCTTATTTACTACTTCATTCCGTTTATCAAAGTGCTAGAACCAAAGGAGTTAGCCGATACGATAAAAGATGAGATAGAAAGGTATTTAGAAGAGATAAAATGAAAATTTCATATGAAATAAAGATAAAATTTGGCGATTTATTGGACGCACAAACGGATTATCTGATAAATCCTTCAAATACGGTGATGCTGCTTGGTAGCGGTGTGTCTATGGCTTTTAAGAGGCATTGCGGTGAGACGCTAGAAAAATACATGCAAGAACAGTTAAAAATAAAAGAGATAAGGCAAGGTGACGTCGTCAAAACCGCCTCAAATCACGCAAGCTTTCCATTCGTATTACATGCAGCCATTATGAATTACGCTGATAGATCAGAGTCTAAAAAGCCGAGCTTAGCTACTATAGCGCAAATTTTAAATAATTTACAAGAAATAATCTTGCAAGATCAAAGCAAATATATAAAAATAGCTCTGCCTCTGATGGGATGCGGAGCGGGTAGACTAGATAAGCACGAGGTGATCAGCGAATACAAATGCTTTTTCAAACAAAATTTAGACGCAGAAAAAGAATGCGAAGTAGAAATTTATGGATTTAGCGAAAGTGATTTTAGATTATTGAAAGAAATTATGACAAAAAGCTAAATTTATTTGCTTAGCTGTGGACAAAAGACGTGCTGCCGATATGCGAGTAGAGCCGCGAAATACAATTAATTTATCGCGCTAAATTATATTTTATAGAATTCAGCTGCTAAAATTTTATAAATTTAACTCAAATTTCTAAAATATTAAGCTTCAGACTTGAATTATAAATCGTGCAATCGCCGATTTTATCAACATCTAAAAGCGGATTATGCACGTGTCCGCAAAGGATTATTTTTGCTTTTAAAAGTCCGTGCTTTAGCACTCGAAAAAGCTTTTTATCACCAAAATCTCTGCCGCGCTCTATGGACGTTCGCGTATGTGCAGGCGGAATATGCGTAAGTAGCACGTCGCACTCTGCAAAATCCAAAATATCCGCGCAGAGATAAGGGGCGCAGCCAAATTTAATACCCTCAAACGTCTTAATATCGCCATCCGCATAAATATTAGACGCTCGTATCCAAGAAACGTCGCCAGACTCACTC
>NZ_CALIJF010000352.1 GCF_938018035.1 uncultured Campylobacter sp.
ACGCTGGCCTCTCACGCCGGTAACAGGAGTTCAAATCTCCTGTGGGTCACCATTTTCAAACTTTCTGCTCATCATATTTTAATCGCGTGTCACTTTTTAATAACCGTCTATTTTTGCAAATTTTAAATTTAAAGCCATTTTTGAGACCAAATATCTTATTTAATAGAATTTTAAGGCGGCATATTTGATAATTTGGCTCATTTCATCGTAAAGGATCGCAATGAAAAAGTTATCTTTATCGCTTTGCGCCGTTGCGCTATTTATGTGGGCTCCGTGCAGCGCCTTGCAAATCGACGCAGATGCCGCCAGGATCGATTTTATCTCTTATAAGATGGCTAGTAAGATCAGGGTGCCGGAAAGCGGCGCGCCGGCTACGTTTAAAGACGCGAAATTTAGCTTCGTAAAGACTAGCGGTAGCGTGGCGGAAATCCTGCAGGATGCGAGCGTGGAGTTTGATCTGAGCTCGATCGATACTGGCAAAAACGTCGTGCGCGACAATAACGTAAAGAGTAAATTTTTCGCGCTGCTTTCTACGCAAAAGGTCATCGGCAAGATCTTGTCCGTCACGGGCGACGATATGAGCGGTACTGCGAACGCATTAATAAACTTCAACGGCGCCTCAAAAGAGGTCGCGCTCAAATACGAGATCAAAGGCGGCAAGCTCGTTGCGATGGGACAGATCGATCTGCAAAGCGACTTTGACGTCAAAGAAGCCTTCGACAAATTCACCGCAGACAAGGTGATCCAGGGGCTTCACGGCAAAAAGACGTGGCCGCAGATAGAGGTAGGATTTGAGGTGCCGGCGAAATAAATTTTAAAATTCGGCGGCAAATACGGATCGATACGACCGGGCTTCGCCTTGATTAAAATTTACCGCATCGTCCGCTTTGTGATCCAGTGCGGCGTAGATAAAGCAGATAAATTAAATTCGCTGCATAGGTTTCTTGGCAAAATTTAGTCCGAAATCCTTTAAATTTGAGCTAAATTTAAATTTTAAAATTTCGCGGCAGTCTATAAATTCTCGCATCTAGATCCTGCGCGCTTTATAAATTTAGCTAGTGCTCGCGGCTAAATTACGCCGCTGCTTATATTTTCCGGATTGCGCAGCCTGCTCCGGTTCTGTTTGTTTTGCAAATTTTTCATATTTTGTCGCTGCCGTATCCGCCCCAGCTGCTGCTGTGCTTGCTGCCGCATTAGGCTTTGCCGCATGGCGATATACTGCTGCTGCGCTCTTTGCTGGGCTTACGCGCTATCCTCTCTGAATGAATTAAACGCCGTCTTGCGACATTGCCTGCTCTTGCGCCGTTCGCGCGACTTCGGCGTCAATTTTTTGCCGCTTCGCACAGCGATTTAGCTGTTTCTTGCTTATCGGACTTGCGACGTCGTATCTGCTCGCATATACCGCAGGCGGAGCCGTCCTTGCCCGCTACGCGAGAGCAGCGAGCAGCCGCAAAGCAACACGGCCAAAATCAAGGCAGGGAAAAATTTTAGCTTCATAGCCGTCTCTTAAAATTTTATCTCGCCGATCTTTAATCGGCGCCCGCCCTGCAAGCGCAGGCGGATGGCGAACTTAAAATTTCATCTTTTGATCTCTAGTCTGCGCCCTTTGCAAGGTCGAACCTGCACTGCGCCACGAGGGCTTTGTCGCTTGCGATGCTATCGCCGGTGGTGGTTAGGAAATTGCCCGTAAGCGCCGAGT
>NZ_CALIJF010000353.1 GCF_938018035.1 uncultured Campylobacter sp.
GGAGTTCGTTTAATTTTATGAGCTTGAAGCGGGCGATAAATCCCTATCAATAGCGCTTTTTAAATTTTAATTCCATTCTCGGCTAAAGAATAAATGCTAAAAAATCCGTAGTCGGTGCGAACATAAAGGCGCTCGCCTGAGATTTTAATAGCGGCGGTTTTGACGCAGTGCTCGCATTCAAACTCGCCTAAGAGGCGAAAATCCTCCAAGCTGAATGCCTTAAATCCACCGTAAAAGTATGTAAGAAAAATTTGATCGTTTGCGGCAAACCTCATTACGCTTCTTGGCAAGCTTTTTGGTACGCTTAGACGCTTTTTGCTTGCGACGTCCCAAAAATACAGCTCATCAAAGCCGTTATTTACGACCAAAATCGCGTCATTTTTGATAAGCCCCACGTTGAGGGAGTGGATATAGCCCACGTCGCATTCGATACGGCAAAGCTCGGCGAAGTCTTTTAGGCGGTAGAGCCTGGCGATATTTTTGCCGCCTTCATCCCCACAGGCTACGCAAATTTTATTGCCGAAGCCTATTGCTTTTGCCGAAAAATCCGTTTTAAAATTTAGCTTCCTGTCGCTTCCGAAAGCTAAAATTCCATCCGTGCCGCAGGCTAGAATTTCGCCGTTGCCGCTTAGAGCAGAGCTAAAGCCTCCTCCTGTGATACCCCAGGCTTCAAAAAGCCTGCTGAATTTTTCTCCATCAAAAAGAAAGAATTCGTGGTCCAAATCAAGCACCAAGGCCTTTTTGGTAGCAGTCATTTTCCATGCTAAAATTTTTGGTAGTTCAAATTGCGCAAGAGTTCTTAGTTCGCCGTCCAGCACGATTAAATAATCGCAGCCGTGCTCGTCAAAATTACATTTATAGACGTAAAATTTATCCTCAAACTCGGCAAATCCAAGCGCTCCGCTGTATCCGCCGCCGATATAGGCATGCGCTATTGCTTCGCCGAATTTCGCTTTTTTGTTTTCATAGATGAAGCCCTTTTTTAGGGCATCAACTTGCTTTTTTACGAAAGCTTTTTGCAGAGCATCGCAATTTGCGAATTCTTTAGAGCTCAGCCTTTCTTTGCCGTTTTGTAGCGTCTTTGAAATCAAACTAAGCCCTTGCGTTTGAAGTAGAATTTCTTTCTTGCCGTCGGTAAATTTTTTCATAGCAGCCCCTAGGTATAAATTTGAAATCTAATTTTAGAATTTCAAAGCTTAAACTACGGGGCGCGGCAAAGCTGTTTAAAATCTACCGAGTGCTTCTTTGACGTGATCTTCCGCCATATCGATATTCCACATCGGCTCAAAGACGAG
>NZ_CALIJF010000354.1 GCF_938018035.1 uncultured Campylobacter sp.
TGCTATACTTGCCCGAATCCTTCAGCGCTTTTGTATCTACATTAAAATATGCAGGACGAAGCACGAAGTTATCGCTACCACATATATGGAATGAGCCGTCTTCTGACATTTTGATACCGAACTTCTCGCTGGCACTGTTTATGCTATCTTTAAGTTCATCCAGTTTCTTTTTGATAATATTATCCCAAATGTTCTTCTTTTGCTCTGCAGTTAGTTTTTTATTGCACCAGTCGAATTTCTCCCCGGTTTCGCAATATCCAAATTGCTTTTTAAGCTCCCATTTCTTAAGCTCTAGATAATATGCTTTAGGATCGCTACTATTGAGATCTTTTTCTTTTATATATTGATCTAAATCAGACCTCGAAGTAGCTTGCCCATCCGGACGATAACTAAGCATAAATGTAAGACCTTGATATGCATCTCCTATCTCTATATTATTTAAAGCCAAAATACTCTTGTTTTTAAAATCCACTTTCTTATCTGTTGAATAAGCATCGCCATTTAATTTAAATGGAATTTTTAGAGAATCAGTTACGGAACGGCACGCATAAACTGCGGTTTTGTTCTTATCACTTTCGCTGACTTTATCTGAGGTAGTAGCGGCATTCTTAGCCCTAATAACGGATAAATATAATTCACCGTTCAAGCCAAATTTCTCGAGCTTTCTAGCCTCGCTGCCGATATATACGAGCTTACCCGTAACCGGATCTTTTTTAAAGTAAGGAGAATTTGCGGCTGCGTCGATATAATCCGTACATTTACCGGTTTTATCGCTATATTCCTTACAAAATTGGCTTTCATAATCCGGTCTAAAGATAAGTTTCGCATCGAAAGGCTTATCGGAGATTTGAGTATATAGCCTATCGTCGTCGTCATTTTTACTAAAATTCTTATTGACTACCTGTAAACCGCTTAAAGGTAGGATATTAACGCTTTTAGAAACCTTTGTCGCGTCGCATAATTCAAGCTCGGAAGCGCTATCCATCTCTATGAAGACTCGCTGACCGCCGCCTATATCTAAGCTCATCTTATAACTTAGTGTCACGGCAGGAGCCTGCAATATGGTTGCACCCGTATTTACAGTAGCATTAAACTCGCCGTATGCCGCTTTACCTG
>NZ_CALIJF010000355.1 GCF_938018035.1 uncultured Campylobacter sp.
AAATTAAAGATTAAATTTGCTAAATTTCGCGAGGTTTTTTAAAATTTTGCGACTTGCGACGACGAAAATTCGCGAAATTTGGCGCGGCTTTTTTAAATTTTACGGCGTTTAAATTTTGCGGCGCGAAATTTTGGTGGCATAGAATTTAACGGCGCAAAATTTTAACGGCACGGCGATGGAATTTTATCGCGACGCGGGATTTTGGCGCGGTAGTAAAATTTTATCACGGCTTGAAATTTTGCATGGCGCCGCTCGCTGCACTAAAGCAACTGAATTTTATCGTGATGTGAAATTCGGTGCGGCGTAAAATTCCGTATCAAGGCAAAATTTTAAATTTGCCGTCGCGCAAGTAACGCAAGTAAAACGGCGAGCGAGCTTGAAATGTTAAATTTAAGACGCGCAATGTATCTGCGTAGCCCTGAAATTTAGCGAGTTTGAGAGCGAAATTTAACGATGAAATTTAACGCAAAGAAAAGAGGAAAATATGAAAGCAAATGAGGGAAAAATGAAAATAGCGATAATCGGGCTTGGCTACGTGGGGCTTCCTTTGGCGGCGGCGTTTGTGGCGAAACACGAGGTCGTGGGCTTTGACGTCTCGCAAGAGCGCATAGACGAGCTGCGCGGCGGGCACGATCGCACGCTGGAGCTTAGCGACGAGGAGCTTGCTGCGGCGATTCAAAACGGGCTTAAATTTAGCGCAAAGCTAGATGATATGAGGCAGAGTAATTTTTACATCGTGTGCGTGCCGACGCCCGTAGATAGGCTAAATCGCCCTGATCTTACGCCGCTAATCAAGGCCAGCGAAAGCGTCGGAGCTGTGCTTAAAAAGGGCGACATCGTCGTGTATGAAAGCACCGTCTATCCTGGCGCTACGGAGGAGGACTGCGTGCCTGTGCTGGAGCGGGCTAGCGGGCTAAAATTTAACCGCGATTTTTTCTGCGGATATTCGCCCGAGCGGATCAATCCGGGCGATAAAATTCACACCGTCACGAAGATCAAAAAGATCGTCTCGGCAAGCACCCCAGAGGCTCTGGACGTCGTAGATAGCGTCTATCTTAGCATCCTGCAAAACGGCACCTTTCGCGCTAGCAGTATCAAGGTCGCCGAGGCTGCGAAGGTGATCGAAAACACCCAGCGCGACATCAACATCGGCTTTATCAACGAGCTTGCGATCCTATTCGGCAAGCTCGGTATCAACACCAACGACGTCATCGACGCGGCGGCTACGAAGTGGAATTTCTTAAGCTTCCGTCCGGGGCTCGTGGGCGGACACTGCATCGGCATCGATCCGTACTATCTGGCGCAGAAGGCGACCGAGGTGGGCTATCACCCCGAAATCATCCTCTCAAGCCGCCGTATCAACGATAATATGGGAAGTTACGTCGCTACGGAGGTCGTTAAGATGATGATAAAATACGATGAAAAGGTCAAGGGCGCGAAGGTCTTGATCTTGGGGCTGACGTTTAAGGAAAACTGCCCCGACACCCGCAATACGCGCGTCGTGGATATGATAAAAGAGCTTAAAAATTTCGGCTGCGAGGTGGGCGTCTATGATCCTTGGGCGAGCGCCGCCGATGCTAAGAGGTACTACGACATCGACCTGCTGCAAAAGCCCGATTTGCGCAAATTCGACTGCGTAGTAATCGCCGTGGCGCATAAGCAATTTTTCGAGCTTGATTATTCGGGCTCGCTGGTTTATGACGTAAAAAACGTCTATAAAGGCGCGCAAGGAAGGCTTTGAAATTTGCTCGGGGTTTAAATTTAGACTTCTAAATCAGTAGCTTAGCGGGGATAAGGATGAATGAAGCAAGGCTTGAAAAGTTAAAGAGGCTTTTAGATGGGCGGCGTCAGAATTTAGAGCAAGGCTTGCAGGAAAATTCTGATGCTCAAAATTCCAATGCCTTAATTTTAATAAAGGAGATATAGATGAGTAGAGGAAGTGTTGATAAAAGGTGTACTTATTACAGGTGGTTTTAAATCGCTACAAGAATATTCTGATTTGCCAAAAGCTACTAAAGGAATACAATGAAAAACCCGCTTTACTACGTAGATTATTGGTATGATTTGATTAAATTCGGCTTCGATCGGAAACACACTTTTATAACGCTAATCGTTGTTTGCGTTTCATTTATCGCACCGATACTTCTTTTGATAGCATATCAAAGCGCACCTAGTAGAAAAAATATAGAAGATCCTTTTGTTTTTGTTGGAACTATAAGCGAATTTCATAAATATGATAGCTATCGTGGTGGAACCGGCTGCAATATATCCGTGCGAGGAAGCGGTAAAATTTTTGATCTGCATATCGGAAATAGCAAGACAGATTATGAACAATTCGGTATGCAATTTTGTGATTTAATTTACAAAAACTATATAGATCAAATTTGTGTAAAAATTAAAATGTCGGAAAGATTTTTAAATGAATACGGGTATTGCGATGGAACAAAAATACATACCTCAAATGCAGAGGATTGGGATAATTTATATTTTCAAAGAAATATACTAACCTTAACTAGTATATTGCTATTTTTATCCGCATTGTATTCAACCTTTAAACTTAATAAAGACTATAAAAAATCCAAACTAAAAGATTAAATTTTAATCTCTAAATTTACAGCGCCTGCGCGAGTATAAATTTTGCAAAATCCTCGCGGGAGTTCGGGCATTTGCACACTTCGTAATATTCATAACCCAGTTCGCGCGCCTGGGCCCTATAAAAAATATCCAGCTCAAAATCGGTCTCGGAGTTATCCACGCAAAACGCGATCGGGAATATCAGCGCTTTTTTGCTCTGCAGATCTCGCAAGACGTCCGCGACATTGGGCTCTAGCCACTTTACGGGGCCAAGGCGCGATTGATACGCCAAAATAATCTCTTTAAATTTAATCCCGCGCGTAGCCAACAGATCTTTTAAAATTTTTACGTGTGCCTCTACCTGTGCCTCGTAAGGATCGCCCGCAGTGATCATTTTTACCGGCAGCGAATGCGCGGAAAATATGAGCGAAATTTGCGAAATTTCATCCGCGCTAAATTTCGCGACGCACCCTGCGATTAAATTTAGCAAAATTTCGTTGTAAACGGCGCTGTCGTAGAAAATATCAACTATCTTATAATTTTTTATACCGAGCCGTTTAAGTGCCGCCTCGGCAGAGCACAGGCTCGATTGCACCGTAGTTTTTGAGAAGTGCGGATACAAAGGCATCAAAATTATCTCATCAAAATCCGCGTATTTTTTAAACACATCCTCCGCAAATGGTGGCGTGTAATTCATCGCATAATCGCAAATTAATGCGTCTATCGGTTTTTCATCCTGCGGCGCCTCGTTTTGCGCCGCCTCGCTCTGCGTCGGGGCGTCTTGCGGCGGCTTGCTCTGCAATGAAATGTCTTGCGGCGGCTCATTCGCGGCGCCCGCATCCGCCGCATTTTCAAATTTTAACCCCGCGCCGAATTTTGCTCGCGCTAGTTCATTTACCCGCTCGCAAAGTGCTTCGGTGATGGAGCATATCGGCGAGCGTCCGCCCAGTTTTTCGTAGTTGCTACGCGCCGATGAAGTTCTGCTTCTTACGATGAGCGCGGCCAAAACGCTGCGCCAAAAACCACTTTTAATGTCCAAAATAAAAGGGTCGTTAAACATATTTTTTAAAAAAATTTCAACCTCACTCAGATCGTTCGGACCGCCCATGTTGAGTAAAATTAGGGCTTTTTTCATGAGATGATTTCTCTGATTTTTATCGCATCCTCTACGCTTGCAAGACCTGCATTAGTACTGCTGTCGCACATCGCGCAAAACGCTTCGTGTTCGCGGCGTAGCGAAAAATCGTCGCGATCGACGCGCAGATTTACGCGCCCGTCAGGCGTAATTTTAAAAAGAGTTATTGAGATTAGATCGCCGAAATACACACCGCTGTCGGTGCAAATCTCGATACCGTGGCGCCTGATCGGATAGAGATTGGACTGCATTAGCGTGCAATAGCAGCCGCTTTTTGTGTGAAGCGTCGCGCATGCGGCTAGAGTGCGCTCTTTAGAGATATTTTTGCTAAGTTCTATGCAGGCGATCTCGCTGTGAGAAAGCAGCCGCACAAGATCGATATCTCTAAAAAGGGCATTGGCGACGATATCTGCTCTATCATCGTTTGCAAAACCGCTTACGAAGCTCATCGAAAAAATTTTATCCCCCTTGGCTAGCTCGCGTAGCAAGGATACGATGACAGGATTGTAGCGGTCGGAGTAGCCTACGGCTAGGCGCGTGCCGTTAGTAGTGACTGCGTAATTTATCTCTCTGGCTTCGGCTAGGCTTTGTGCGAGCGGAGATTCTACAAAGATATTTTTGGTAAACGGCAGGCATTTTAAAATCAGCTCTTTATGCGATGGCGGGGGAGCAGTGATGACTACGGCATCGGGCTTGGCGACGTTAAAAAGATCGGTTAGATTATCAAAGATCGGATAGCGCGGGCCGAAATTTTCACTGCTGCCCTTATGATAAAGCGCTACAAGCTCGAAATAATCGCTCCTTCTTAGCTCGCTGAAGTGCTTTTGACCAAGCTCGCCCATGCCTATGATCGCTATCTTTTTTTTCATCGCCATGCCCTAAATTTAATCTTTCGCGCCATTATAACTAAGAATGGTTAAAATTTATAATTTTTAAAATCTAATTTAGCTAAAATGCGCCTTTAAAATTTAACTTGAAATAGGACAAATCATGGATATTAGAAGCGAATATTTAAATTTCTTTGCAAGCAAGGGGCATCAGATCATCCCCAGCGCGCCGCTGGTACCAGATGATGATAGTTTGCTGTTTACAAACGCGGGTATGGTGCCCTTTAAAAGCATATTTACAGGAGCCGTTCCGCGTCCGACGCCGCCTATCCGCACGAGCTGTCAGACCTGCATCCGTGCCGGTGGCAAACACAACGACCTAGACAACGTCGGCTATACCGCGCGCCATCATACGTTTTTTGAGATGCTTGGCAATTTCAGTTTCGGCGAGTATTTCAAAGAGCAGGCGATCGCCTATGCGTGGGAGTTTATCACTGAAATTTTAAAGCTTCCCAAAGAAAAGCTCTATGTCACCGTGCATGAAAAGGACGACGAAGCTTACGAGTTCTGGGCGCGCCACATAGCGCAGGAGCGCATCTATCGCTTCGGCGATCACGATAACTTTTGGGCGATGGGCGATACCGGACCTTGCGGGCCGTGTAGCGAAATTTTTTACGATCAGGGCGAGGAGCATTTTCACTCATCCGAGGATTATATGGGCGGCGACGGCGACCGCTTTTTAGAGATTTGGAATTTAGTTTTCATGCAGTACGAGCGCAGCAAAGACGGCAAGCTTAGCCCGCTTCCAAAGCCTAGCATCGACACGGGCATGGGCCTTGAGCGCGTCACGGCGATTAAAGAAGGCAAGTTTAGCAACTACGACAGCTCGCTTTTTATGCCGCTAATTGATGAGGTTGCAAAGCTTTGCGGCAAACCTTACGTTTATGAAAGCGGCGCGAGCTACCGCGTCATCGCCGATCATATCCGCTCGGTTACGTTTTTGCTAGCGCAGGGAACAAATTTTAACCGCGAGGGCAGGGGATATGTTTTGCGTAGAATTCTGCGCCGCGCCGTTCGCCACGGCTATCTGCTCGGCATCAAAGAGCCATTTATGTATCGCCTCGTGGATAAAGTATGCGAGCTAATGGGCGGGCATTATGCATATTTGAATGAAAAAAAGCAAGCCGTAAAGGAGCAGATCAAACTCGAAGAGGAGCGGTTTTTTGCCACTTTGGCAAACGGCATCGAGCTTTTTAACGAGGAGCTTGCACGTACTAAAGAAATTTTTAGCGGCGAGGTCGCGTTTAAATTATATGATACCTACGGCTTTCCGCTCGATCTGACCGCCGATATGCTGCGCGAGAAAAATTTGCGCGTGGATGAGGCTAAATTTGACGCGCTTATGAGCGAGCAAAGGCAGATAGCTAAAGCCGCATGGAAGGGCAGTGGCGATAAAAACGTCCGTGGCGATTTCAAGGCGCTGCTAGAGAAATTTGGTGAGAATAAATTTAGCGGTTACGAAGAGCTTAGCCGCACGAGCAAGGTTTTAGCACTGCTTAACGAGGATTTTGCGGAAGTGGATGAGCTCAAAGCCGGCGATATCGGCTGGGCGATGTTTGATGTCACTCCGTTTTATGCACAAAGCGGCGGTCAAACGGGCGATAGCGGCGAAGTGGAGTCCATAGCCGATGTGTTTGATACGCAGAAATTTTATGGGCTAAATTTATCCCACTTGCGCCTTAATCGTAACCTAAAAATTGGCGATATCGTCGGGCTCAAGGTTTCTGAGGAGCGTGAGCAGATTGCACGTCATCACAGCGCGACGCATCTTTTACACGCGGCGCTTCGTGCGGTACTAGGGGCTCATATAGCTCAAGCAGGAAGCTTAGTCGAGGCAGATCGCTTAAGATTTGACTTCTCGCATCCTAAGGCGCTTAGCGACGAGGAGCTAGCTAAAATCGAGGAATTTGTAAATAATGCCGTTTGCAAGGGCTGTGCGGCAAAAACCGAGATTATGGATATAGATGACGCTAAAAATAGCGGCGCGATTGCGCTTTTTGGCGAAAAATATGGCTCAAAAGTGCGCGTTGTGAGCTTCGGAGAGATTAGCAAGGAGCTTTGCGGCGGAATTCACGTGCGCAATTTAAGCGAGATAGGGTCGTTTTTTATCGTCAAAGAAAGCGGTGTAAGTGCGGGCGTTAGGCGTATCGAGGCAGTTTGTTCGCGCGCTGCTTTAAATTTGGCGCTTCAAAATCGCGCTAAGCTTGCTGAAATTTCTGCGGAGCTAAAAGGGATTGAGCCTCTCCGCGCGATTGAGAAATTAAAAGATGAGATCAGATCGCTAAAAGATCAGATCAAGCATGCAAGCAGTTCTCATGCACTGGCTTTTTTAAATGTCGGTGATACCAAACTTTGCGTAGCCTCGGTCGAAAGCGGTGATATAAAAACTATGATAGATGAGTTTAAAAATAGCCACGAAAAGGCGGCGATAATGCTGATGCAAGTAGGCACCGACGGCAAAATTTCAATCGCAGCAGGTGTTAAAAACGCGCCGATCAAAGCTGGCGAGTGGGTTAAGCTCGCGGCGCAAATTTTAGGCGGCGGCGGCGGCGGACGCGATGATTTTGCGACCGCAGGCGGCAAGGACGTGCTAAAAATCGAAGAAGCGATCAAAGAGGCGATCTCTTACGCAAAAGGTAAAATTTGAACGAAATCGATTCGAGCTTCATCAAAGCCTCGCAAATTTTGCCGCTGATTCACATTTTAAGCGTGATTTTTTTGGTCTGCGCGCAGATCTGCGTATTTTTGATCGCGCGGATTTTTATGAATTTAAGCAGTAAAAACCAAGCGGATGCGAAGGATGTAAAATTTGCAGAAATTTTACGATATATGAAACGCTATGAGCAGTTCTTTGCACTATTTTTGGTGATCGTTTGCGGAAGTGGATTTTTTCTTGCGGACGGCGGAAGTTTTAAATTTTCAGATCCTATGGTAAAAGGTGCGATTGCCACGTTGTGGGCTGGCGCCGGCTTTATACTACTAAATTTTATCTACATGCATTATAAAATTTCATCTTTGAAGCGAGCTTTGGATGCGGGCGATGAGCTTGAGGCGAATGAGCATTTAATCATCGTTGTTAAATATTTCATCCCGTTAAATATCGTAGTCACGCTGATTTGCGTTTATCTAGGTGTGACGGTGGGCGAGTTTTGATGATCTATTTAGCTTCCAGCTCGCCTACTAGGGCGCAAATTCTAAAAGATAACGGCGTAGAATTTACGCAAATTCCTTTTAATTTCGACGAAAGCGGCATTAGTAAGGACGATGCACGCACCTATGCTTACCGCGTTGCCGTAGCCAAGAAAGTGCAGTTTTTTAAAATTTATAAAAATTATGATAGAGTGCTGTTTGCCGATAGCTCCGTACTTGCCGGCGGCGAAATTTTAGGCAAGGCGCGGGATGAAGCGGACGCGTTAAGGATGCTGCGAGCTCAAAGTGGTGCTAGCTGCGCCGTTTATACTGCGATGATTTTTTGCAGTAAGGCGCTAGAGCTTTCGGCACTTAGCGTCGCAAGCTTTGAATTTGCGGAATTTAATGAAGCGGATTTAAAAAGCTATATCGCTAGCGGTGATTGGCGCGGCAAGGCGGGTGCGATGAGTATCGAAGGCTTTAACGAAAAATATATCAAAAGCTCGCGTGGGTCAAAATTCACGGCGATGGGGCTTGATCTGGAAATTTTAAAGAGGTTTGTATGGTAAGAGTTTTATTTAGTTTTATTACGGTTTGCGCGTTTGCTGCAGGCGGAATTTTTTTGTATTTTTATTCGCAAATCCGCTTGGAATCGGACTCAATCATCGATTATCATCCCGAGCTTACGACTAAAATTTATGATCGCAACGGTAATTTGATAGCCAACGTTTTTAATGAACAAAATAGAATTTACGTAAAATTCGACGAGATTCCAGGCCGCGTGATCGAGGCGCTCGTAGCTATCGAGGATACGGCGTTTTTCGAACACGGCGGTGTGAATGTCGAGGCGATTTTTAGGGCGATTATTAAGGATGTCAAAGCGATGAAATTCGTCGAAGGGGCTTCCACGATTACGCAGCAGATCACGCGAAATTTAGTTCTTTCGAGCGAAAAGAAGCTTGATCGCAAGATCAAAGAAGCGATCCTATCGCTTAAGATAGAAAACGCCCTAAGCAAGGAACAAATTCTAGAGCGTTACTTCAACGAAGTGTATTTTGGGCACGGATATTACGGCATCCGCACGGCGGCTTTGGGATATTTCAAAAAAGATTTGCAAGATTTAAGCCTTAAAGAGATCGCGATTTTAGTGGGCTTGCCGAAAGCTCCTAGCAGCTTTGATCCTACTAAGCACCTTGATTTGTCGCTTTCGCGCGCCAATAACGTGATTTATAGGATGCATGAGCTCGGCTGGATAAATAAGACCGAATATGAGCTTGCGATGAACGAGCAGCCTACGATCTACAACGAAACGCTCACGCAAAACGCAGCGCCGTATGCCGTAGATGAGATCATAAAAGAAGCGGAAAAAATTCTACCGGATGTCCGCACAGGTGGATACCGCATAGATACGAGCCTTGATCTAAAGGCGCAAGCGATGGCGCAAGAGGCATTAGTTTTCGGCTACAATGAAATTTTAAAGCGCAACAAAGACGCCAATGCAAGCAACGTAAACGGCGCTATGGTCGTCACGCATCCGCAAAATGGCGAAATTTTAGCCTTAGTAGGCGGCGTGGATTACGCGAAATCAAATTTCAATCGTGCCAGTCAATCCCAGCGCCAAACCGGCTCCAGCTTCAAGCCTTTCGTCTATCAAATCGCCCTTGATATGGGCTACTCGACGATGACCGAAGTGCCCGATATAGCTAGAGAATTCGACGATGGCAGCGATAAAACGTGGAAGCCGAAAAATTACGACAAGACTTACAGCGGCTACATCACGATCAAAGAAGCTTTAACTCGCTCGCGCAACCTTGCCTCGATCAATCTGATGCAATCTATCGGCGTTGATCGCGCGGTAAAAAAGCTGGGTGAGTTCGGCTTTAAGAACGTCCCGCCCGCCCTGTCGGTGGCTATCGGCAGCTACGGAATTTCGCCGCTTGAATACTCCACGATGTATTCGATGTTTCCGGGGCTTGGAATTACGGCAAAATCAAAATTTATCGTTTCGATTACCGATAAGGACGGCAAAACTCGCTTTATCGAGCCTGAGCGCCGCCGCGTGCTGCGCCCTGAACAGGCATATCTGATGACTACGCTACTAAAAAATATCGTGCAGCGCGGCACCGGTACTCGCGCACGCGTGCAAGGCATCGACATAGCGGGCAAAACAGGCACCTCAAACGATAGCATAGATGCGTGGTTTTGCGGCTTTACGCCGGATTTGCAGATCATAATCTGGTATGGCAACGACGATTATAAACCTATGCGAAAGGTCGAGGGTGGCGGGCGTACTGCAGCACCAGTCTTTGCGCGCTTTTTAGCAAACTACCTCAAAGAGTATCCGCAAACTAAACGAAATTTCACGGTTCCGGACGGCGTCTTTAGCAGCTCATACAACGGCAAGGAGGAGTATTATACTAAAATTTCGCCGCTTCCTAAACCCCGTGAAAGCAGCAGCGACGGATCATTTTAAATTTGGATGGAAATCTAAATTTGATCCACTTTCGGAAGCCCTTGCATGAATTGCGTTTATTACACAAACATAAATATGCTAATTTTATAGTTTGTGTAAGGTTGTAGGCGCTAAAATGCGTAATCATTTTATTTAGGGGTTAAGATTGCAGGATTTAGAATTCGAAAGTAAAAAGATAAGAATAGAAAATACTCGTGTAAAATTCGGCAAATTTTTTACGAAATTATGTTTTATATATTTTTTATATTCTCTTAGCACCTTTATAATTCCTAAAAATATTTTAGATATTTCTCCTGTGTGCTTAAATTTCGTAAATTTTATGAAAAGCTATTTTCCAAATATCGAAATTATCGGTAGTATTAGCCCATACACCCAACTTTCTGAATTTTACGTTAGTATTATGTGGATATACGGGATTATTATTTTTGCGGTTTCTAGCTTATATTCATTGGTTTATTATATTTACTTTTGCAGATATGATGATGATTTTATATTGCTTTCAAAAAAGAAGTGTGAAAACGATTGCCCGTTTTTGTTGCTTCCGTTTATGTTCGGTCTCGGTATTTTTATGTTTGAGGTTTATTATACCGGATATTTTGCAAGCAGCGGTATAAGCATAAGAACAAGCCATTTTATGCCGGAATTTCAAAGTAGATTTTCAATTTTTGGATATATCATTTTCTTTCAATCCAGTTTTTCTCTTTCGGGTTCCGTAATATTAATGTCTACATTCGAATTTGTTTACAAAATATATTTCTATTTAAAAGGAGTGAAAGATGCAGAACAAAGTCAATGAAAAGAGCGGCGTATTGAATTAAAAATTTGGAGTATTATCGTATGGAATTTCAAAGTTATAAATCTGAAATGCCTCTTTTTATGATCAAAGATTATTGGACTAAAATCAGCACAGAATGTTATTTAATATTAGCTGTATTTTTAGTTATATTTCTATTTTTCTGCAGAGGAAGTGCTTGGGCATATCAATTTTTAGGAGCCGTTACTTTTTTGGTAGGAATTTTATTTATTAATAAACATAAATTTTTAAATTTCTATTCCGATAGAATAGAATATAATTCTTTATGCAAAAATTATAACGACGTATATTCGGTACATAAAAGTGTAAAGACTTCTAATTTTGATAAAATCGCTATTTATAAATTTTCTGGACTAGTAATTGAAGATGCTTGCAAATACAATGCCAATATAACTAGATTTAAAAAATTTCTCTTGCTAATTTTATCGTACGCTCTGCATCCGATAAATCTTCTTTGCTTCGGTGTACTTAAAATTTTAAGAAGAATAGATAGCATAAATTTAAATGTTCTAATTTTATTAGATAGTACTCATAGTAATTATTTTGCCATTCCGCTAACTATGTTAAGTGAGTATGAACGAGTAAATTTGAAAAAGTATTTAAAAGACAAACTAAATCTAAATCTTGATAATATTGAAATCAGGGATAGTTTTATAGATATAAATTTTATATAAAATTTTCTAAAACCCTTTATTTCAGTATACTTTAATAAATTCCAGCTTAAGCAGATAAATTTTATCTTTTTATTGACGAGCCTCAATGCTTATAGAAATTTAAATAGGTAAAATTCACTCCTAATTTCAGTTAAAGGAGTGAGAATGGCAGAATATAAAAAGCTCTGGATGACGCTCGTAGCGGTACTCATCGTGGGCTTTAGTTTCTTGGGTTTTTACGGCGGCGAGGTGTATAGGCAGTCTCCGCCGGTGGTAAAATTTACCGATGCTAGCGGAGCTGAGCTAATCAGCACCGAGCGCATTTACCGCGGGCAGGAGGCCTGGCAGAGTATCGGCGGTATGCAGGTGGGCTCGATCTGGGGCCATGGAGCGTATCAGGCGCCCGATTGGAGCGCGGATTGGCTGCATAAGGAGCTAGTTGCGTTTATGGATATCAAGGCGCAGGAGCGTTTCGGCGCTAAATTTGACGCCTTAAATGACGAGCAAAAGGCGCAGATCAAAGCGCTTACAAAGGCCGAGTACCGCACCAACACCGTAAAAGACGGCACCGTTAAGCTAAGCGATGATCGCTTGAAGGCTATGGCGGTCGTAAAAGACGAGTACATGGGTGTTTTCGGAAACGATCCGCGCTTTAAAAAGCTTCGCGAGGATTATGCGATGAAGGAAAACACGCTCGCAAATGAGCAGCATCGCGCCGAGCTTATGGATTTCATATTTTGGACTGCTTGGGCTGTTTCTACGGATCGTCCGAGCGGAGAGGCGACCTATACCAATAACTGGCCGCACGAGCCGCTAATAGACAATGTCCCTACCACGGAAAACGTCGTTTGGACGATCGCAAGCCTCGTTATTTTGCTTACCGGCATCGGTCTTTTAGTGTGGTTTGGAAATTTCTACGGCAAAAAGGACGAGGATTTCGAGGCTCCTGCGAAGCTTAGCGCCGATCCGATCGCCGCTTTAGCGCTTACGCCGTCGCAAAAGGCGCTCGGCAAGTACCTTTTCGTAGCGATTGCGTTGTTTGCATTTCAAGCCTTCATCGGCGGCTTTGTTGCGCACTATACGATCGAGGGTCAGTCCTTTTTCGGGCTTGATATTTCACAATATATCCCTTACTCGCTAGCTCGCACCTGGCACGTGCAGGCGTCCATTTTCTGGATCGCTACGGGCTTTTTGGCGGCGGGATTGTTTCTAGCTCCGATCATCAACGGCGGCAAGGATCCTAAATTTCAAAAGCTCGGTGTGGACGTGCTTTTCTACGCGCTTCTTTTCTTGGTCGTCGGCAGCTTCGCGGGCGAATACATGGCGATTGCGGGCAAGATGGATCCAAGCAGCAGTTTCTGGATCGGACATCAAGGATATGAGTATTTAGATCTCGGTAGAATTTGGCAGCTGATACTGTTTGTGGGTCTTGTGATCTGGATGGTGCTCGTGCTTCGCGGCTTTATCGCGGGCTTTAGAGCCGAGGGCGATAAGAATTTATTGGCGATTTTTACCGCTTCGGTTATCGCCGTAGGGCTTTTTTACGGCGCGGGGCTTTTTTACGGACAGCGTTCGCCGATCCCTGTAATGGAGTATTGGCGCTGGTGGGTCGTGCACCTTTGGGTCGAGGGATTTTTCGAGGTTTTCGCGACGGCGTCTTTGGCGTTCGTATTCGCGTCCTTGGGCTTAGTAAGCAAGAAATTTGCCACCTACACCTCGATTGCTAGTGCATCGATTTTTTTAATCGGCGGAATTCCTGGTACCTTCCACCACCTCTATTTTGCGGGCACTACTACGCCGATAATGGCTGTGGGTGCGAGCTTCTCGGCGCTTGAGGTCGTTCCTTTGGTGCTTTTGGGCTCGGAGGCGTTTCACTACTACAAACTTCAATTTGCGCAGGATTGGGCTAAGCGTCTAAAATGGCCGCTTTACTGCTTCATCGCCGTAGCGTTTTGGAATATGCTGGGCGCGGGCGTTTTCGGCTTTTTAATCAACCCGCCGCTTGCGTTGTTTTACATTCAGGGCTTAAATACCACCGCGGTGCACGCTCATACGGCGCTATTTGGCGTATACGGCTTTTTGGCGCTCGGCTTCGTGTGGCTCGTGGCGCTGTATATCTACAGGCAAAAAAGCTTCGATGATACGCTGATGAAGATAGGCTTTTGGGCGCTTAACGCGGGTCTGCTTCTAATGGTGCTGATTTCGCTATTGCCTGTCGGAATTTTGCAGGCGTTTGCGGCGATCGACGTGGGTATGTGGTACGCAAGAAGCGCGGAATTTTTGCAAAAAGATAGCCTCTATGGGCTCCGCTGGGCGCGCATCATCGGCGATACGATCTTTTTGGTGGGAAGCGTGTGCTTCTTGCTTCAAATCGTGCGAATGATATTCTCACGCGCTAAATAGAGCTTTCGCGAGCTTTTATCGCTTGCTTTGCCTCGCAGGAATTTTATATTCTTGCGAGGCTTTTTAAATTTAGCGTACTTCGCGCGGGCTTTTTTGTGATGGCTTGTTTTCGCGGACGATACCCGCGCGAGCTTTAAGCTTAGCCGCAAATTGCGATCAATCTTTAAAATTTTAAAATTTCATCCTCTTAA